>JAQCNG010000219.1 GCA_028275145.1 Halovenus sp.
GTTTTACTTTCACTCTGTGCCGGGTATTTAAATCACTGCTAGTTGAAGATTGGAAGTGTGATGGCAGCTACTCATCGTCTCGGCTTAGAGCCCGACAAGAAAGGCGGTCGAGATGAATCTCGCCATCACCACCGAGTAGGAGTGGGTCACTCCGAATACACGCCTGCGGAGACTGCGCTCCCTGCGCGGATGGTCGGCGTCAGCCGAGCATCCGTGAAAAAGCGCGTCGCGGAACCAGGAAGCCCCACCCTCAGCGAGCGCGTCAGCGCGAGCAGGGTGGGGTAGTTCACAGCGGGAGGGAACGCGACACGGTGCAGACCAACCACTCGGAGGTATTCCGTCTGACTATTAAACCGGGGGAGTGTAGCGTCACTAGATGGTCCGTGACGCGTACGCGGACGGGGACGAGGACGTGGGCCCAGACCCAGCGGCAGTCTTCGAGGCGCTCGCGGACGAGGACTGCCGGGCAATCGTCCGCGCGCTCTCCGAGCCGATGACTGCCGGGGAGATATCGGAGTCCACGGGCATCCCGAAGTCGACGACGTACAGGAAACTCGAGACACTGACCGACGCCGGCCTCCTGACCGAGGGTGTAGAGATCCGCTCGGACGGCCAGCACGCCAGTCGGTACGGGGTCGCGTTCGACGAGGTGACAGTCGGTCTCTCGCCGGACCGCGAGTTCGACGTGGAGGTCTCCGGGGAGCCGGAAACCGCCGACGAGCGCCTCGCATCGCTGTGGTCAGAGATACGAAAGGAGACCTGAACAATGACAGACGTACAGATAACGACACTCATCATCGGACTGAAGACGCTCACGCTCGTGCTCGGCGGCCTCATCACCTACCTGTCGCTGAAAGCCTACCGCCGGACCGGCAACGAGGCCCTCGGATACCTGTCTGCGGGGTTCGCCATCGTCACGCTCGGCACGCTCCTCGCGGGTGCGGCCGACCAGCTTCTGCAGGCCGGGTTCGAGGTCGGACTGCTCATCGAGAGTGCGCTCATCGCCGCCGGCATGCTCGTCATCGTCTACTCGCTGTACACCGGGTGAGCGAGCGGTCTGACGGGTTGGGCGGTGGGCCCCTGTCCTCACAGCGCAGCAACAGCGGCCTCGATGTCCTCGCGGGGGACGGGAGATACCCAGTCGTCCGCAATCCACCGGTGGGTCACGGTCCCCGTCCCGTCGACCACGAAGACCGCCCGCCGTGCTGTCGAGGTACCGGCCATCGCCTCGCGGTCGGTCAGCAGGTCGAACGACCGGGTGGCCTCGCCGTCTGTGTCGGAGAACGTCCGAAGTGCGCTGTCGAGATAGCACAGAAAGGCGTTCTGGGCGCAGGGGCCGTCGCGACTCACCCCGACGACGGGCACGTCGAGGACGTCCCGGTCGGCGTACTCGTATCGTTTCCACCAGTTCTCGGCGATGGGGTTGAACGCGAAACAAAGGAGGACCAGCACACCACCGCCGTCGAGCGCGTCGGTGAGTCGCCGGGAGCGGAAGGTCTCGCTGGTGCAAAGCAGCGCCTCGAACGCCGGGACGAGGTCGCACTCACTCGATGGCACATCCGGAGATTTCCGCCCGGGCACAAGGCTTCGGGGGCCGCCCCCGGATGTGCCCTCACCGCCGCCCGTACTGCTGTTGCTGGTTTGACCCGACCTGCGTGCTGATTGCGCCACCCACCGCGCCGAACACACCGGGGAAGACGAGACCCACGAGCAACACACCGTCGAGCAACACCGGACTCACCGAACCCCCGTTGCCACCGAGCGAGAACAGGAACGTGCCGAGCAGCGCGAGCACGACGGTTCCCAGGACCAGCGACGCACCCGCGACGGCCCCCTCGACGAGGTCGGTCGCGTGTACCTGCCGGGCAACGGCGTAGCCGACACCGACCAGAACGAGAATCGGGATCAGGTGATACAGAATGGCCGGGGCGTCGACCGATGACGAGAGACTGCTGTCGGTGAGGTAGTTGAACTCCTGTTCCAGGGCCGCACCGAACGCGCCGCCCCCGTCGACACTGGTTTCGACGTTGGCAAACTGTGCGTTGTAGTAGAGAAAACCGGCCGACTCTATCAGGTCGTTGGTGAACTGGTCCGATTCCGCCACGACCACCACCACGAGTGTCAGGATGTAGCCGACGAGATATGACACCGCGCCCGCGACTGCGCCTGACAGAAACGGCGGGTCGATTCCACTCGACTGCTGGGTTCGTGTTGCCATCACCTGCGTTTTCATCCTCGCAGGAGATAACTATCCCCATTCTTCGTCTGTTATATCAGTCAAAATAACGTATCGTCGCGGGCCGGCCACGGCAGTCCCGGGCCGAGCGACACGGCTTTGGGTCGGCCAGCACAACGGTCGGTATGAACCAGAGACGGCGACCACGCCGCCTGCGGGCCGACGGTATCAGGCCGCTGGTGGCAGAGACCGACCTCTCGCCGCAGGATTTCGTCGCGCCGGTGTTCGTCGACGCGACGACCGACGAACGCCGCTCCATCGAGTCGATGCCCGGCCACGAGCGCGTGCCCGTCGCGGACGCGGTCGACCGCGTCGAGGAGGTGCTCGCGACGGGGGTCGAGGCGGTCATTCTCTTTGGGATTCCGGGGTCGAAAGACGAGCGTGGCACCCGTGCCTGGGCCGAGGACGGTGTCGTCCAGCGGGCCACCCGGCAGGTCGTCGCCGAAACCGACGCCTACGTCGTCACGGACGTCTGTCTCTGCGAGTACACCGACCACGGCCACTGTGGTGTGCTCGGGGAGTTGACCGTCGACAACGACGCCACACTGGAGTTGCTCTCGAGGACTGCGATTTCACACGCCGAGGCCGGGGCGGACATGGTCGCGCCCTCCGGCATGATGGACGGGATGGTCGGGAGTATCCGCGGGGGACTCGACGAGGCGGGTTTCGAGCACGTCCCGGTGATGAGTTACGCCGCGAAATACGAGTCGGCGTTCTACGGTCCCTTTCGCGACGCGGCCGACGGCGCGCCCGCCTTTGGCGACCGCAGACACTACCAGATGGACCCCGCGAACGCCCGCGAGGCCAGTCGCGAGGTTGGACTCGACGTCCAGCAGGGCGCGGACGTGCTGATGGTCAAGCCCGCGCTCCCCTATCTGGACGTCGTCGCGCAGGTCCGCCGCGAGTTCGACCACCCCGTCGCCGCCTACAACGTCTCCGGCGAGTACGCGATGCTCCACGCCGCCGCCCAGAAGGGCTGGCTAGATCTCGACGGGGTCGCCCGCGAGTCGTTGCTGTCGATCAAGCGGGCGGGAGCGGACCTCATCGTCACCTACTTCGCCGAGTCGGTCGCCGAGCAGTTGTGAGCCGACGGGCCGGCGAGCACTGGGACCCCCACAGCAGGTCACCGGCCCGGGCGTGTCTCCGGCGTCCCGGTCGTCACGGCAGCGGGGATACTCCAACAGCGGAGTTTTTTGTAGGTGCGCGCCGAATCACCCGTATGGACGAACTCACAGCCGCTCTGCGCGAGGCGTACGAGGAGGCGGGCTACGAGGTCAGCGAGGCGAGCGTCAACCGCAAGAAGGTCCGGGTGGAGGTGCTCGACCCGGAGGCGAGCGCCGGCGAGTTGCGGGATATCACACAGGACACCGTCGGCACGGAGGAGATGCTCGGACTCGATGTCACCACCGAATCGGCCGACAATCAAGACGTGAGGACGGTTGTCTCCTTTCGCTATCGCGGCTGAGTCCGTCGGCAGACGGACAACCGGCGGGTCGGTGACCGGCACCAGATTGGTCAGTCAGTGTGGAGACACCCGGTCGGCGGGTCCTCCCGGGTGGGTCAGTTTGGCCCCCATCTCACTCGGAGGCCTGCTCGCTCTGACCGGCCGCCTCGCGCTCGAGTTCCCGGTCGATGTCGTCTCTGAGGTTCGACACCGACTCCACGGTCACCACGTTGCCGCCGCCGGGGTCGACCACCATCACCTCTGTTCCCTCCTCGAGTTCACCGTCGATACTGCGTGCCTGGTAGTACGGGTTGAACCCACCGCTGTCGAGTTTGACCTCGCCGTCAGTGGGCGTTACCGCCTCTGTGACGCGGCCGGTTTCCCCCCGCAGCGACGAGGAGTCGGAGGTTTTCCCCTCGCTGTTGCCACCGTAGATATCGAGTTGATGGTAGCCGTACAGCGTTGCCGCCGCGCTGACCAGCACCGTCACGGTCATTGCGAGCAACACCACGATTCCACCGCCAAACACCGCGCTGACGCCAACACCGACGACGCCCGCGAAAAACAGGGAGACACCCGCGACGAAAAAGTGCGCACCGGGTGCGAGCGCCTCGGCGATTATCAACCCGGCACCCACGAGTATCAGAAGCAACGGCAGATTCGACAGCGCTAGGCCAAACACCATACCTCCCTCTTGTGTCGCGTGGCAAATAACAGTTCTGGGTCCGAGAACCGGGTAGAGAAACCCAGCGAGGAACGGCTACCGCTCGTACCCCTTTGCGGTGTCGACAAACGCCCTGACAGAGTCGACCGGCGTGTCCCTGTCGACGCCGTGGCCGAGATTCAGGATGTGGCCCGCCGGTCCCGCCCGTTCGATGACCTCGCGGGTCCGCTCGCGCACGAACGCGGGGTCGCCGTACAGGTACGAGGGGTCGAGATTGCCCTGGACCGGCCGGTCGAGACGCCCGCGTGCCCGCCCGATGTCGACGGTCCAGTCCAGTCCGACCACGTCCGCCCCGCTGTCCGCGAGCAGGTCCAGACGGCCGTTCATCCAGCGGACAAAGGCGATGGTGGGGACTGACAGGTCCGCGAGTATCTCCCGGTGTAGCGGGAGCAGAAACTCGCGGTAGTCGGCCGGCGTCAGCACCCCGGCGTAGGTGTCGAACAGCTGAACCACGTCGGCCCCGCTGTCGACCTGGAACTGGAGGTACTCGCGGGTCACGTCGGCAAACGACCGCAGCAGTGTCCGAAAGGCCCCGGGATGGCTCGCGCGGAGTCGCCGGAGCGGCATGTGTGTGCGACTCGGTTCGCCGGCCACCGCGTAGGAGGCGAGCGTGAACGGCCCGCCGGCAAAGCCGATGACGGCCGTCTCGTCGCCCACCCGGTCGGTCAACCGGTCGAGCAGGGCACCGACGTAGTCCAACTGGTCGGCAACGTCGCCGTGGCTCCGGTCGACGTTGTTCGGCCCGGAGACCGGGTTCTCGACGACCGGGCCGACACCGCTCTCGATGTGGTAGTCGAACCCCAGCGGTTCGAGCACGGTCAGGATATCGGAGTACATCACCACCCCGTCCGGACGGTAGTACTCCCAGGGTAGCAACGATATCTCGGTCGCCACCTCGGGGTCTTTTATCGCCTCGAGAAACGAGACCTCCGCGCGCAGCTCGCGGTACTCCGGGATGTGTCTGCCGGCCTGGCGCATCAGCCAGACCGGCGGCCGCTCTGTCTGCTCGCCGCGGGCCGCACGCACCAGCAGGTTGTCCATTACCTGTGTTTGGGTAGAGAGCCTGTTAACTGGTACGGACCACCGGTGTGACACGGGCCGAGCCGGTTCGGCAACCGGGAGGACACCCAACTGGTCCCGGTGACAGTTGACCGGTGTGAACCAGTATCCACCGGCGGGCGGGGGTCACTGTCTCGCCAGGGGCATAACAACGGTTAACTTGCTAGGTCGACAACAGAGAGGCAAATGGCCAAGGACGTCAAACCCACGCGAAAGAACCTGATGCAGATAGAGGACCGCATCGAACTCTCGGAGCGTGGGCACAACACGCTAGAGAAGAAACGCGACGGGCTCATCATGGAGTTCATGGATATCCTCGACCAGGCCCAGGACGTGCGCGAGGACCTCGAGGCCGACTATCAGGAGGCCCAGCGCGCTATCAACATGGCCCGCACGATGGAGGGTGACGTCGCGGTGCGTGGCGCGGCCTCGGCACTGAAAGAACACCCCGAACTGACGACACAGTCGAAAAACATCATGGGTGTGGTCGTCCCGCAGATCGAGTCGACGAAGGTAAAAAAGAACCTGCAAGAGCGTGGCTACGGCGTGCTCGGGACCAGCGCCCGCATCGACGAGGCCGCCGAGGCCTACGAGGAACTGCTCGAATCTATCATCCTCGCCGCCGAGGTCGAAACCGCGATGAAGAAGATGCTCGACGAGATAGAGACGACGAAACGCCGCGTCAACGCACTGGAGTTCAAACTCCTGCCGGACCTCAACGAGAACAGAGAGTACATCGAGCAGAAACTCGAGGAACAGGAACGCGAGGAGATATTCCGCATGAAGAAAATAAAGGCGAAAAAGGAGGAGGAAGAAGAGGAAGCCGAGGAGACAGAGACCGAAACCGAGGCCGAGAGCGAACTCGAGGTCGTCGAGTCCTGACACCGGATGCGTCGAGAGAGCGTCCGCACCAACCGAGTCTGCTGTTCAGACGGTTGTTCGACCCGACCCGTAGCGTCGCCGGTCTGCTCAGTAGAACTCCCGGACGAGGTCCATCGCGTCGTCGGGTGCGCCGTCGGGGATCTCGGTCATAGAGCCCTCGATACCCTCGCGCTGTTCGTAGGGGACGCTGTCGGGGTCCTGGTAGATGACGCCGGTGTACTCGGTGCCACCCTCCATTATCCGTTCCATCGCGGCGTCGCGGTCCGCGGGGTCGTGGTCGGTTTCGCCGAGGTCGACGATGCTGTCCCGGAAGTAGTCGTAGGTGTCGACGTCGTTGAACGTGACACACGGGGAGTAGACGTTCACGAAGCCGAACCCGTCGTGTTCGATTGCCTTCCGGACCACCTCGGCGTGGCTCTGGGCGTCCGAGGAGAACGTCTGGCCGATGAACGTGGCACCCGACGACAGCGCCAGCGCGAGCGGGTTGACCGGTGTCTGGTTCGTCCCGTCGGGTGTGGTCGAGGTCTCGAAGTCCTCCCGCGAGGTCGGCGAGGCCTGTCCCTTTGTGAGCCCGTAGATGCGGTTGTCCATCACCACGTAGGACATATCGACGTTGCGTCGCACCGCGTGGACAAAGTGACCCGCCCCGATGGAGTAGCCGTCACCGTCACCGCCGGCGACCATCACCTCCAGGTCGGGGTTGGCGAGTTTCACACCGATGCCGACCGGCAGCGCACGCCCGTGGACGCCGTGTAGCGCGTATGAGTGCATGTACGTGCCGATCTTGCCCGAACAGCCGATGCCCGCGACGATGAACGTGTCGTCGGGGTGGTTGCCCGTCTCCGCGAGCCCTTTCATCATGCCGTTCATGGTCCCGAAGTCACCACAGCCGGGACACCAGGTCGGTTGCTTGTCTGACTTGAAATCGATGAATCGTACGTCTGAGCTCATTGTGTGGTTACCTCCTGTGGTCGCACCAGGTCCGTTATATCCGCCACCAGTTCGTCCGCCTTGAAACGGACGCCGTTGTACTTGTTGATGCGCTCGACGCGCTCGAACACGTCCTGTTCGAGCAGGTTGGCGAACTGTCCGCGCGCGTTACACTCCACGACGACGGTCGTCTCCGCGGCCTCGACTGCGTCGGAAAGCTCCGGCCGCGGGAACAGGTACGGCACCGAGAGAAAGCGGATGTCGATGCCGTTCTGGGCGAGACGCTCCATCGCCTCGCGGATGGGGCCCTCGTTCGAACCCCAGGAGACGACAAGCGTGTCCGCGTCGGGGTCGCCGAACTCGCGGGAGCTCCAGTCCTCCTCTGTTTTTGCGGTCTCGACTTTCCGCTGGCGCTTGTCGACCTGCTCGACGCGGACCTCCGTGTCCTCGGTCCGTCGCCCCAGCGAGTCGTGCTCCAGTCCGGTCGTCATGTGTGCGCCGCCGTCTGTGCCCGGGAGCGTCCGGGGACTGATGCCGTCGGCGGTCGGAAAGTGTGGCTGGAACCGCTCCTGTTCGTCGGCCCAGGGGTCTATCTCGTCGTCGTCGACGAGTTTCCCGCGGTCGATCTCGACGGCGTCCATGTCGAACGCGTCGGGGGGGTAGGTCTGCTCGGTCACCGCGAGCGAGAGGTCTGCCACCAGGAACACGGGTATCTGGTAGCGCTCGGCGAGATTGAACGCCTCGACGGTCTTCCAGAAACACTCCGAGACCGTCGTCGGGGCGACGATGAGTCGGTCTATCTCCCCGTGACCGCCGTACAGCAGCATGTTCAGGTCACCCTGTTCCTGTTTCGTCGGCATACCGGTCGACGGGCCGGCCCGCATCACGTCACAGACGACGAGCGGCGTCTCGGTCGTCGCCACGAGACCAAACGTCTCGGTCATCAGGTCGATTCCCGGCCCGGAGGTTGCCGTCATCGCCCGCGCACCGGCGCGCGCCGCACCCAGCGCGAGGTTGATGGCCGCGAGTTCGTCCTCGGCCTGGACGACCTTGCCGCCGTACTGGTCGATGCGACCCGTCAGATACTCCATCACGTCCGTCGCGGGCGTGATCGGATACCCCGAGTAGAACCGACAACCGGCGGCGATTGCACCCATCCCGATTGCCTCGTCACCGTTCAGGAGCACGTAGTCCTCGTCGGTGGTCTCGATGTCGTAGCCGTACGCGTGGTCGTAGTGCTCCGTGGTGTACTCCTGGCCGAGACGGGCAGCCTGCTGGTTGTTCTCGACGATTGCGGTCCCCTTGTCGCCAAAGCGCTTCGAGAGCGAGGAGTCGAGGTGCTCGATGGGGAAGTTCGCCACCTCGCAGGCCGCGCCGAGCGCGACGACGTTACGCATGATTGCGCCACCGGCCTCCTCGGCGAGTCGCTTCAGCGGCACGTCGAGCCCGGTCATGTTCTCGGGCACCTCGACATCCTGCATCGACGTCCGCTCGCCGTCGTAGATGATGACGCTCCCGTCGTGGAGTTCGTCCATATTCTCGTTGATTGTCCGCTCTGTCAACGCAATCAGGACGTCGAGCCGGTCGACAACGCTCTCGACACGGTCGAGAGACGTCCGCACCTTGTAGGCGGTGTAGCCACCCCGGATACGCGATGCGAAGTCCTTCGACGTGTACACGTGCCGGCCGGCGCGTGAGAGGGCCTGCGCGAAGATCTTGCCGGTCGAGTCGATCCCGTCGCCGGCCTCCCCGCCGATGGCCCAGTTCAAGTCGTCGGGCATACTAGCCGGAGATACCTCCGGAGAGAGGAAAAGCCTTCTGACACCGGCCGTGCTGTCCGTCGGAGCACACGCAGGCCCGACCCGCTGACGACTCACACGCGACGACAGCAACGCGAGAGGGCGGGGCAGTCGCCGCGTCTCTCGACAGCGCGACGACCGACGCCACCCGGGATTTATATAGGATGACGTGACCACTCCCGACAGCGCGTACCGGGTTCCGGTCGACGGTGATGGACCCGGCACCGGCCCGTATCGCGGGAGTGTCAGTAGAAAGGAGTGGACATCCGGCAACAATGAAAGAGAAACCAGTAGATTCTTTACAGTGCTCCGACAGCACTGTGACACGAAGTATGGGGCTGTGGGGGCGGTTCGTGCCGGGTGGGGGGCCCGGGCGAGGAAACGTGATGCTGGCGGTAGCGATGATGCTGGCGGTGCTCGTGGTGCTGGTGGCGCTGGGTCTCACACTCGCACCCACGGGCAGCGATGGCATCACCGACGAGTCCGCCGACGACGGCGAGTTCGACGTTGTCGATTCGGGGCTCCAGCAGGCGGTGTTCGTGGAGTCGAACGACACGCTCGACCCTGCCTACGACCCCGAGTTCCACCCACCCGACAGCAACGGCCCGCCGCCAATCGACACCGGGACAGTCGCCGAGTTGCTCGCCTCGGAGCCGTTCACCGACGAGCAGGTCGTCCAGATTCAGTCGCTACTGACGTCGCTTGGCTACCGCGGTATGGGTGGGGATATCGCCGCGCTGGAACCGGTCGCCAGCGAAACCGAAACCGGGGTGCTAGTCCGACTGGGCAATCTCGAACCGCGTGACCTCGGCGACGCCG
The DNA here is from genome assembly GCA_028275145.1 of Halovenus sp. GTDB lineage: Archaea > Halobacteriota > Halobacteria > Halobacteriales > Haloarculaceae > Halovenus. The sequence continues at coordinate 9,894 of JAQCNG010000219.1, forward strand.
AGGAGCCGTTCGTCGAGAACGCCACCGCCGTTCAGGACCTCGAACTCGTCTTCGAGCGCACAACGCTGCCGGAGACCCCGGAGAACGCCACGACCGCACACGTCGGCGACTGGACGCTCGCGGCCCACCAGAACCGCTCCACCGACCGGGTGCACTACCAACTCGGGAGCTACGACCCCGACGCGGGATGGCAGACCACCGGAACGGAGGAGGATCTTCAGGTCAACGTACACGAGGAGACGGTCAACGGCGCACCGGTCGCCGGCGGACTCGAGTTCGACCCCGGCGACGCGCCCGTCGACGTGTGGGTGGTAGACACGAACCGGAGTAACGGGGACGCGGTCAGCACCCACGGCGGGTTCAATCTCGTCGCTGTCGGTGCCGACGAGGACGACCTGAACACGGACACGCTCTCGGCGGAAACCGACTGGCAGGAGGTGGTGACCCGGCCGGTGTTCAACACCACGTATCTCGATGCCACCACCACGCTCGATACCCGTCTCGCCGTCGATGCCGAGTACACCTACTTCGAGTACGCCGGCAGCGGAGCGGAGCCGTTCCTCGTGGACGCGTCGCTCGCTGTCGAGACCGAGAGCCGGGACGGCCTCACCGGGCAGTTACCCGCCGGGGATGTCTGGCTGCCAGACTACTCGCTGGAACCGGTCAACTACACAATCGACGTGGCTGGCACGTACAGCAACGGAACAACGGTTGACCTGAGCGGGCCGGCGAACCTCAGTATCCGGAATCGGACGGCCAGCGGGCTGGAGGACTGTGCCGACGGACAGGGCTGTGTGAGCGTATACGACGACTCCGAAGGGGCACTCTTCTACAACTATCTGGTCATCCCACACACGCTGACCGACCTACAGGTTCAGGCAGAGATGGAGGACGTCGATGGTGTCACAGACACACTGCGGAAGAACCTCACCGTCGTCGACCCGTACGAGAGCCAGTCGCTCACGCTGACCAACGACTCGCTGGCCGTCGGAAACGATATGGGGGCACTGGAGATGCAACTCCACCCACGGAAACAGGGGCTCGGCCCACGGGTGGTCCCCGCCCCGGACATCTCGCACCTCGACTCTGCACCGGCCCGACACGCCGCAGAGGGCCTCCAGCACGGACTCGACCTCAGACTCGG
>JAQCNG010000012.1 GCA_028275145.1 Halovenus sp.
ATCTCGTCGGTGACAATCTGCTCCGCGAACTCCTCGGCAGCGTCGACGACTGCCTCCGCCAGCGCCGTCGGCCGCGGCGGGTCACCCTCGACGTACCCCCGGTCGTAGAGCTTCTCGATGATGTTGTGGCGGGTGCTCTTTGTGCCCAGTCCCAGCTCGTTCATCCTCCTGATGAGTCGTGACTGCCCGTACCGCCGGGGTGGCTGTGTCTCTTTCTGTTCGATATCGACCGCGTCGACGGACAGCGACTCGCCCTCCTCGACCGCCGGGACGTGGTTCTCGCTGGCGCTCGAGTAGGGGTAGACCGTGTGGTACCCCTCGTGGAGCAGGCGCTTGCCGTTTGCTTTCAACTGGTGGTCACTTACCGTCGCGACCACGCGCAGTCGGGCCCACTCGGCCGGGTCGGCGACCGTCGCGAAAAAGCGCCGGACTACCAGTTCGTATATCTCCCACTCGTCGTCGCCGAGGTCGCCGCGGGCGGGCAGTTCGGTCGTCGGGTGGATCGGCGGGTGGTCGGTTGTCTCCTCGTCGCCCGAGGTCGGGTCGAGCGCGTCGAGTCCGAGCAGGTACGACGCGTCCGCCGCGAACGCGCCGTCGCGAAAGGCCCCGACCAGTTCCTCGGGGTCGAGGTCGTCGGGGTAGACCGTGTTGTCTGTGCGCGGGTAGGTGATGTAGCCGGCCGTGTACAGCTCCTCGGCGAGAGACATCGCGCGCTGTGCGGAGTACCCGAGCGACCCGGCGGCGCTGATGTAGGCGGTGGTGTCGAACGGCTCGGGCGGCGAGTCGGTTCTGGTCCGCCGTTGTACCGACGTGACCTGCGCGCGTTCGGCCTCGCGCAGTCGTTCGTGGACCCGGCGGGCGCGGTCCCCGTCCCAGACACGCTCGGCCTCGCTGCCGTCGTCGTCATAGAAGTACTGCGCCTCGAAGCTGTCGCCGTTCTTCGAGAGGAGGCCGGTCAGCTCCCAGTATGTCTCGGGCTCGAACGCCCTGATTTCGCGCTCGCGGTCGACGAGAATCTTCAGCGTGGGCGACTGCACCCGGCCGACGGAGATGAAATCCCTCCCGAGCCGGCGGGCCGACAGCGAGAGAAAGCGCGTCAGCGCCGCGCCCCAGACCAGGTCGATCACCTGTCGGGCCTCGCCCGCGGCCGCGAGTTCGAAATCCAGGTCGTCCGGGCTGGCAAACGCCTCGCGGACCTCGCCGGCGGTAATCGAGGAGAATCGCACCCGCTGTATCGGACCGTCGAAGGACTCTCTGACGAGTTCGTAGGCCTCCTTGCCGATGAGTTCGCCCTCGCGGTCGTAGTCGGTGGCGATCACCGTCTCGTCGGCCTGTCGGGCGAGTTCCTCGAGGGTCTGGACGATGTTCTCCTGGGTCGGTTCGGTGACGAGTTCGGCGTCGATGAGTTCGACAGGTTCGGCGTCCCGCCAGTTGTCGTACTCCGAGGGGAAATCCAGCCCCACGACGTGACCCGAGAGACCGACCACCCGTGTGTCCCCCCACCGATAGACGTTCACCCCGTTCCGGCGCTCTATCTCGGCAGACTCCTCGCTCAGGATGTCTGCGATGCGCCGGGCGGCGTTGTCCTTCTCTGTGATGATGAGCTTCATGTACTCCTGTGCGTGGGTAGGTGACTGCTCCGTGTGAACTACCCTGACCTACCGCGCTCGGGGCTACCCGCCCCTTGCTTGTTGCGGACAGGGCTTCCTGTTTCTGTGTCGGAACTTATACCCGACGTGGGCACAGAGATTCCAGACTCCGCAGGCGATTTCCCTTTATGAGCGGTTCGGAGTGTCCCACTCCTACCTGTTGGACACTCGACCACAACCGACGGTGCGCGCTTCTTGTCGTCGTTCGAAAGACTCCGTCTTTCGTGATGACGAAAATCACAGATTTTCGAACCACGCTTGAACACCACCGGAGACGTGGTGAGCATCGTACTACCGGCTTCGACCGCAGGGGTAGTAAGGCCATGCCGTGCAGTGAAAGTAAAACGATGACGGGCGTCGTCAGATTCCCACGGAATCTGACTGCCAATCAGAAATCTTCGATTTCTGATGACGCTGTATCCCCTCCCTACTCGCTCCCTCCGGTCGCTCCGTGAGGAAGGGGGATTAGCGCCTATAATCAGCTAA
>JAQCNG010000017.1 GCA_028275145.1 Halovenus sp.
CTCACGAAGGCCGACGCCGACACGCAGGGCGGTGCGGCCATCTCTATCGCACACGTCACCGGCAAGCCGATCCTGTTTCTTGGCACCGGCCAGGACTACGACGACATCGAACGGTTCGACCCCGAGCGCATCGTCGACACGCTCATCGGAGAGTGAGCTGTCCGGTCGGCTATCCGACACTCTCGTCGGGAGGAGAGCCGACACCCGACCGCTCTCGTGTGGTGAGCCACCCTCGGTCGGACGTGCTGTTCACTAGCGTTCAGACAGTGTTTAGTACCGGGAGCATCAACAGTAGACAATGATTGATTGTTGTATCGCCTATCCTGAGAGGAAACGCCAGCTGGGGGGGAGAGAGGATGGGTGATAACATACTGATTGCGGAGGACGACCCGGACCTGCGGCCGTTGCTCGCGCAGACGTTCGAGGCCGAGGGGTTCGACGTCACCACCTTCGAGGACGGGGAGGGGCTACTGCGGCATCTGGACGCGGACGGTCGGCCGGACTGTATCCTGCTCGACCTGATGATGCCGAGGGTCAGTGGACTGGGGGTGCTGGCGGAGCGCTCCGGTGACGAGGCGTTCGCGTCGATTCCGGTTGTCGTGCTGACCGGCCGGGACGACAGCGAGGCCGTCGAGACGGCACTGGAGCGGGGTGCCGACGACTACGTGACCAAGCCGTTTGGTCCGGCGGACCTGGTGAGTCAGGTGCGAGAACAACTGGACTGAACTCCGGCGGCATCGTCACGGGAGCGGACAGTTCCGGCCCGGTCACCGTCGTATCGTGGGGTCGAGATACCGCGCTAGCTGTGTTCCGAACGGCTCGGCGAGCTGGCCCAGTTCCGCGCCCACGAGCAGGTCGTACTCCCCGGCGAGCGAGCGCTCGATTGCCGCCCCGAGCGCAACATCGAGCAGGGCGTCACTCTCGAGAAACGCCCGGGCGGTGGTGAACTGCCGTTCCCGCTCGACGACGTAGCGGTTCCCCTCGAGGAACGGTCCGTAGGCGTCGTCGCCGGCGTAGCTCTCGACGAACGACCGGGCGTGGTCGCCGACGTCCGCCGGCGGCCCCTCGTGACGCTCGACGCGCGGGCGCTCCGAGACGGCCAGTTCGAACAGGAGCACCACGGCTCTGCCCTCCGTGCCGTCTGTCTCGCCGGAGTCGGGGCGTTGGACCTCGGACCCGTGGGGCTGTGCGAGGGCGTCGCTGCGGAACACGTCGAAGCCCCGGCGGTCGAGTTCGCCCGCGATGCCCGAGAGAGACCGCCGGAGCTGGGGCCAGAGCTGGTCGTCGACGACGTTCGGCACGGTCAGACGGAGCGCCACCGGTGTGGTTCCGCGGTCCGCGAACCGCTCGCGAACGCGCTCGTCGTCGACCGGGTCGCGCTCGGGCCGGTCGAACAGCGTCTCACGGGGGTCGGTGAGCAGGTCACGCGCGAAGTGCTGGACCCGCGCGAGGTTGGCCGTCGAGAGCACCGCGGCCACGTTGCGCCCGGGGTCGGTCGGGTCGATAACGACGAGCGCGTCGTCGAAGGTTTCGGTCCCGTGGTCGCGGGGGTCGAGTCGGACCGGGGGGTGCCAGTCGGCGGCGGCCGCGAGGAGTTCCCGGAAGCCACCGTACTCCAGAACGAGCAGTTCGGTCAGGTAACCCGAAAAGCCCCGCGTGCGGAGGTCGCTGCCGTAGACGCCGATGCCGGTGAGAAACTGCTTCGCGACGCGCACGTCGCTCGCCCGCTCCCGGTCGAGGCGGTCACGGACGTAGCGCGTGTGGAACGGGGTCCGGTCGACGGCTGACCGGATCTCAGTCGCGTCGTCGAGCGCGTAGCAGGGGACCACGTCGACCCCGAACCCGTCGAGTTCGCCGACGACGTAGGGGTGTTCGGCGTACTCCTCGCGGCCATCGACGACGGCGTGACCGACCGTCAGCCCGTACTCCCGGAGTTGTTCGCGGTCGAGGTCCGGCGGCAGACGGACGAACAGGTCCACGTCGCGCTCGCCGGCCAGCCACGTCTCGCGGGCGGTCGACCCGGCGAGGACGACGTCGGCCTCAACCGGCAGGTCCGCAACCGCCGCCTCCGCGCGGGCGGTCAACTCCTCGACCACCGACTCCAGTCTGGCCCGCTCGTCGTCGTCGGGTTCGACGCGCTCGCGCACCCGCTCGACGACAGTATCCACCTCGTCGCTCATTCGCTCCCCGATAACCGGTAGACGGACGAAAGCGTATCGGTGTGGGGTCGAACCCCTCGACCACCGGACGGGAGACGTCCCGAAACGAAACGCCTTTGAAAAGGTTGCCACTACAGAGATATGCGTGCCGCCGTAGCTCAGTTGGTAGAGCACCACGCTGTTAACGTGGTTGTCCCAGGTTCGAGTCCTGGCGGTGGCGTGGGTTCTTCGAGGGTTCAGACCGCAGTCCGGCGGTGGCACCGCTGGTCACACAGACTCCAGAACTCCGCGTGGCATCTCGTTTCATACGGTCGTTCGTGATTGTTTTTCTGGCCACGCCACAGATAGGTCTGTCAGGGCGGGATACACGCAATTTGTGTCACAAAGGCGCTAAAGAATCACGAACGACATGACAATCGCCCGTGAGGATATCTTCGGGCCGGTGCTGTCAGTCATCGAGGTGGAGAGCGAGGAGGAGGCGCTCGCGGTGGCGAACGACTCGCCGTACGGGTTGCTCGCGTCGGTCTGGACACAGGATATCGACCGCGCTCACCGGCTGGCACGCCGTCTGGAGTACGGGATGGTCACGGTCAACGAGACGCCGAACACCTTCCCGCAGACCCCCTTCGGCGGCGTCAAACAGAGCGGCACCGGCCGCGAGCAGGGCCGCCAGGCCGTCGAGGAGTACACCCGCGTCAAGAACGTCACCGTCAACGTCGACGGCTGAGACCGGCAGCCAGGTCCCGGGTCGACGCCGGGCGAACCCCTCCGGATTTATCTGCCGAGGGTGAGAACTCGGGGGTATGTACAAGCAGATTGTCCTGCTCACGCGCGCGGACGGGATGAGTCACGAGGAGTTTGTGGAGTACTGGCGGGAGACACACGCGCCGAAGGCCGAGGCGCTTCCGGGTGTGTGCAAGTACAGCATCGTACTGCCCACGGACCCGGCACACGCCGAGTTCGACGGGCTGGCAGAGCTGTACTTCGAGGACCTGGAGCAGTTGTACGGGACGTTCGGGAGCAGGGGCGACCACGAGCCGAACTTCGACCGGGCGGAGGTTGTGGCCGTGAACGAGGACGTGACGAACTTCGCGGACCCGGGGGCGCTGACCCGCTTTGTCGGCGAGGAGCAACTCCAGCGCGACGACGTCGACGGGACAGACGGCCTGTACAAACACTCCGCCTTTCTCGTCCGGCAGGACGGGATGAGCCACGCGGAGTTTGTCGAGTACTGGCAGACCAACCACACCCCCATCGCCCGCGAGATAGCGGGTGTCGTCCGGTACGCGACGGTGTTGCCGGCAGCGCCCGAACACGCCGCCTTCGACGGGGTGGCGGAGCTGTACTTCGAGGACCTGGATGCGCTCCACGACGCGCTGGGCGGGGAGGGCTCGCGTGACTACGACCCCGAACGGGGGATGGCAAAGAGGGCCCGCGAGGACGTGGACAGCTTCCTGGCTATCGACCGGCGACCGCGGCTCATCGGCCGCGAGCACGTCCGGGTGGACGAGGGCTGACCCGTGCCCGACCACGAACACCAGGTCCGCGAGGCGCTGCCCGAACTCGATGGAATCGAGGACACGGAGCTCCGGGAGCAGGTCGTCGAGGCGTGGGAACTGGGACTCCAGCGCGGTGGCTGGGCGCACATCGAGGATATCCCCTACGCATGGAATATCCAGGAGGTTTCGAACGTGGAGCACGTCCGTGGGGTCGCGCGCATCGCCCGCGAGACTGCGCGCGAGCAACGGGCGTTCCACGGCGCGGACCCCGACGAGGATGTGGTTGTCGCTGCAGCCCTGCTGCACGACGTCGGGAAGTGCTACGAGTACGTCGACGTCGTCGACGCGGACCTGGTGGACCCGGACCCCGAGTACGCGAGCGAGGAGATTCCGCACTCGCTGTCGGGGTACGCCCTGGCCCACGAGGTGGGCTGTCCGCTGGCCGTCCAGCGGGCGATTCCCCACTACATCGGGGAGATTCCGACCCGGACACTGGAGGCCGAACTGGTCGAGAGTGCGAACTCCGCCTCCTCGAACGCGATCACGCAGGCGACGATGGGTATCTCCCTGCAGGAGTGGGTCGACGAGTACTCACAGACCTCCTGACGCCGTGTGGAGAGCAGAGAGGACGGGTCTGTGGGGAACGCGGGTCGGTTGGGGGTATGGTTATGTGGGTTCCCTTCGAACACAGACTGTATGCCAGAGGAGACCATTCACGAGTCCGAGGAGACACGGAGCCGTCGCGGAATCGCGACCTTTCTGCGCCGAATCACCCGGCGACTGCGCCGCGGCGAACCCGTTCCCGTCAACGACGAGGGGACCGTCGCGGTCGACCCACCGGCGGAGACAGAGCTAGAGGTGGAGATAGAGCGCGGGGACGGTTCGCTCAGCCTCGAAATCGAACTGGAGTGGCCCGAGGAGGAGGGCGCTGTCGACACGGACGCCCGCGAGAGCAAGGCCACCTTCGAGGTGTACGAGGACAACGCGGGGGAGCACCGCTGGCGACTCCGTCACGACAACGGCAACATCATCGCCGACTCCGGTGAGGGCTACGCCTCGAAGGCGAACGCCGAGCAGGGGTTGGGGAGTGTCAGGAAAAACGCCCCGGGCGCGGCGGTGGCCGACCAGTCGGTAGACGAGACAATCGAGGCCGAGGAGGGCGGGAGCAAGGCCACCTTCGAACTGTTCCAGGATGCGGCCGAGCGGTGGCGCTGGCGACTCCGTCACGACAACGGCAACATCATCGCCGACTCCGGCGGGGGGTACGCCGCCAAGCAGGGTGCGAGAAACGGACTCCAGAGTGTGAAGACGAACGCACCCGGGGCCGAGGTCGAACACGAGTCGTAGTCCCGGCGTCAGCAACGGCGGGCGTCGTAGTGAATCAGGACACACGCGCCCAGAACCAGCCACATGCCGAGTGTGGTCGGAAGCACCACCTCGAAGAGTCGCTCGGCGAGAGCCACGAGCGGCGTCTCGAGTCCACCCAGCGGGAGTGTGGTCAGTGTCGCCTCGACGATGGAGAACTCGACCCGCGAGAACGACACGAGCGTGGCACCGAGAAGGGCCGTCCGCGAGCGGGTGGCCGGCAGCGTGTACAGCAACACGACCAGCGGAAACACAAAGAGCACCATGTACAGCCGCTGCAACGGCAGAAAGAGCAGCGTCAGGAGTATCGTCCCGAGTGCCGTCGCCAGTCGCTGTCTGTCCGTCTCGACGTCGAGGTAGAGATAGCCCAGAACGGGCGCGAGCGCGAGCGCCGCGAGCGGGGTGACATATGGCGGTCCGATGCCGAGAAGCGCCGCAACCTGACGCTGTGCGCCGCCTCTGGTCTGTGTGGGCTCCGGAGCGCCGTCGAACCCGTCGTACCGGCCGGTGAGCACGTCGGTCAGGTACGTCTCGGTCACGTCGGGCCCGAGCGCGAGCAGTCCAACCAGCAGTCCGGTCACTCCAACGGCGAGCGCCAGCGCGACACCGCGGGACGCGCGCCGGCGGAGTAGCCACAACCCGAGCACCGCGGGAAACACCTTCACGAGCGCCGCGAGCGCGAAGGCGATTCCGGCGATATCGCCGCGGTTCCGGTCCAGAGCGTCCAGTCCGACCGCAATCGCGAGGGCGAGTCCGATGTTCACCTGCCCGTTGACCACCGAGATGCCGCTGTACGTCGAGAGCAGCGCGAACCCGAACAGCAGGCCCCCATCCAGTCGGGCGAGCGAGACGCCACGGCGGGTGATTGCGCGCCAGAGCACGGCGGCGATACCGGTGGCGAAGCAGAGATTCAGCGCCGTCTGGAGCAGATACGCGCCGGCCGGACCGCCCGTGAGGACGTGCGGAACGAACACGAAGATGACCACCGGCGGGTAGATGTAGTGGAAGCCGGGTCTGTCGGGCGGTGCCACCTCGTAGATATCGCCACCCTCCAGCATCGACTCCGCGGCGTGGTAGTACACGTCGGAGGCGAGCATGTACTGGTCGGGGCTGATGAACGCCCTGGTGACCAGTCCGGACAGTCCCGCGAGGATACCGACCGCGAGAACGAGTCGCGTGCTGCGGCGTGGCCGCTCGATGTCTGTCTCCCGGTCTGACGGCTCCACCCTGTCCCCGTTCGACGGGTGGTCCGCCGGAGACGAGCCATCACGGTCTGCCGTGTCTGACCCCTCGTCGGCCGAATCGGTGGGCACACGCGTTTGCTCGGCCGACGGACAGTAAAGCGACGTGATTCGGTCGACCGCTATCGGTTCCCGGTCGTGACATCGTGGCCTGGGAGCCACAGTCCCGAGTCGCGGCCAGTTCGACCCGTTGCCCGCATTTATCTACGATAGCGCGACCAGCGCACCCATGGCAGACGGAGAGCCAGTGAGTCGCCGCACCGCACTCCAGACAATCGGTACGACCGCCGCAGTCGCGACCGGTCTCTCGACGACCGGCACAGCAACAGAGAGCCGGGAGGCCCCCGGAGAGTCGCCAGAGCAGGGCGGCGAGGAGTCGCCAGAGCAGGGCGGCGAGGAGTCGCCAGAGCAGGGCGGCGAGTCAGAGTCGACAGGGTTCTACAGCGGGACCGTCGACCGCGTCGTCGACGGCGAACACGTCGTCATCCTCGTCGAGGCCGGCGGCAGGGTCGTCGACCAGCACGTCGTGCCGGCGGCGGAGTACCCGTCGCTGGAGGAAGGGGACGCGGTGTACCTGCTCATCGTGTTCGGGCGGGTCATCGGAATCTGGAAGGCACCCGGCGAGTGAGCGCTGGCGGTCGTCCCGGCCGAGGAACGGCTATCGCCCGGTCACACCGGTTTCGGCCGGCCGCGTTCAGTCGAGAAACTGGCCGGTTCCGGAAATCCCCGTCGAGTTCGACCGAGAATCCGAATGTCTCCCGGACGTGCCTCGGTGATTCCGGCGGCGAAGTCCTCGTTCACTCGACCGTGGCAACGGGAGTTTGCCACGAGCAGGTGTCGGTGAGTCCAGGGCTGTACGTACGTTTCGTTCGACGCCGGGCAGACAAACAACTTAATCCGCTGGGGTCCCGAGGTTAGGGTATGCGAGTCCGAGACTGGGACGATATCTTGCAAGACGTAGTCGAGAGCGACGCGGACCCGGCAGGTTGGCGGGCAGTCGGCGGTGACCGGCGCGACGGTATCGGCGAGGACCTCTACCTCGCCCACCCAGGTGTCGGCACGTTCCAGCTCAAAACATACGCGAGAAACCCCTACCAGGTCGACGGTGTCGGCGCGCGGGTGGCCCGAAGCGTCGACGACGAACTCGACGACCTGTTTCCCGCCCGTGACCGCGAGGACGCGGGTGGCATCTTCGGCGTCCAGCAGTCCGTCGAGGACGAGGAAACCGCCCGCGAGCAGGCAAAGCGCCTGGAGACGGTTCTCGAGACACACGCCGACGCGCCGACGACACCGGACGCGTTACTCGAGGACGTGATGGACGCAGTCGACAGCCCGGCGTACGGCCCGATGGCGTTCGACCAGTACGACCGGCCGGACCGCATCGACCAGCTCGCGGAGACGTTCGACGAGGCGGAGCAACTGCTGACCACGGAGTTCGAGGATATCGTCGACGACAACGTCGAGCGAGGGTTCTACTGATGGCCGCCAGGCGACCAGGCGGTAGCGGACTCCTGCGGACGTTTCGTGCGCTGCTCGTCTCGCTGGTCGCTCTGTCCTGTGGGCTCACAGCGGTGTACGGCGGCGCGTCGCTCCCGGTTGTTGCCGGTGTGGCTGTGCTCGGCCTCGGTCTGGGTCTGGTGGTCGTGACAGTCGCGCTGCCGACACCCGACCCGGTCGACCAAGAGACCGACCCCCGGCTTCGCTGGGAGGACTGAACGGGTACGAGAGTCGCCCGCCCGGCCGCTCACGACAGTTGCTTGCTCACGTACGGACCGTCCTGTCTGTAGCCGAGTTTCTCCCGGTAGTACTGCCGGACACCGATACCGCTGAGGATGGCGAGTTTCCCGTAGCCGGCGTCGGCGGCGATGCGCTCGGCCGCCCGGACGAGCCGCCTGCCGTACCCCCGGTGCTGGTGCTGGCCGACACCCTCCTCGGCGTGGTCCGTCGCGTCCTCGCCGACGGGTACCTGACTGCCGTACACGTGGAGCTCTCGCACCACGGCGGCGTCGTCGAGTTCGCGCCGAACCGGGTCGTTCGGGAAGCGGAGCCGGCAAAACCCCACCAGCAGGTCCTTCTCGAAGTCCTCGAAGCTGATGAACTGCTCTGTCCCGCCGGCAACCTCGTAGCTGTCGACGTTGCGCTCGACAGTCTCGGGAACCTCGTCGCTGTGGCCGACCTCTCGACAGCGGATGCAGTCACAGGTCCAGCCGTGTTCGGCCATGCGCTTCCGGGCCAGCTGTCTGAGATTCGACTTCCAGACCCCACCCTCGATAAAGTCCGCGGGGATATCCCGCTGGACGCGCTGGAGGCGGGTGTAGCGGGGGATCATCGACTTTATCTCCGCGACGAGTTCGGCGGCCTCGTCGTTGTTCAGCGGCTCGAACTCGTCGCTGTGCCACCAGTCGTACACGGCAGTGCCCTCGACGACGAGTGTGGGGTAGATCTTGAGATAGTCCGGCCGCCACTCCGAGCGCTCGAAGGTGCGCCGGAAATCCTCCAGACACATCTCCTTCGACATACCAGGCTGGCCGGGCATCATGTGGAAGCCGACTTTGAACCCCGCGTCGCGCAGTCGGCGATTTGCGTCGATGGAGTCCTGTGTGCCGTGGCCGCGGTGCATCTCCCGGTTGATGCGCTCGTAGGTGGTCTGGACCCCCACCTCGACCTTTGTTCCGCCCAGGTCGAGCATCCGGTCGATCTGCTCGGGGTCACACCAGTCGGGCTTTGTCTCGAAGGTGGTCGCGATGTTGCGCACCTCGCCGAGTTCGTTCTCGGCGATGACGTCCTCCAGATACCGGAACTCGACGGAGTCGGGGTCGGGCGCGAGACTCTCCTCCTGTGTGGGTTCGGGTGTCTTTGAGGGGTCGTAGTCGTTCATCGCCTCCAGTGCGCGCCTGACGAACCACTCCTGGTAGTCGTGGCTGCGGGCGGTCATCGTCCCGCCCATCAGGATGAGCTCGATCTTGTCGACCGGGTGACCGATCTTGCGGAGCTGTTCCAGTCGGAGCGTCACCTGGCCGTACGGGTCGTAGTCGTTCTGTTTGCCGCGGGCGGCGGCCGGTTCGTGGCCGGTGTAGCTCTGGGCGCTGGAGAACTCAGAGTCCGGCCCGCCGGGACAGTACAGACACTTGCCGTGTGGACAGCCGTGCGGGGAGGTCATGATGGCGACCGGTGAGACCCCCGAGGCGGTCCTGACGGGCTTGCGCCGGAGCTCGGACTCGAGTTCCTCGCGTCGGTCACCGGCGAAATCCAGCAGGTCCGAGTTGCGGGGCACCTTCGGCGAGGAGTACTTCCCGCAGACGTCGGTCTTCGCGCTCTCGAGGTTCTCCCGGCTTAGCTCACCCGAGAGCAGCAGGTCGACCAGTTCGGCACAGACCTGCTGGAACGCCTCTGACTCCTCGGGGTCGCCCGCGGCGTCGGTACTCATTGGCTCTAGATGGCCGGTTGGCCTACGTAAGCGTGTCGTCTGGCGGCGTCGGTCGGCAGTCGGAGTGTCACCGAACCGGCCGTCCGGACGGACACAGTCCGGTCGGTGTGGTCGGCGGTCCACGGGGTCAGCGGGCGACAGCCCAGAACCGCACACTCGAGGGCACCATCCGGAGCAGTTCCGGCAGGTCACTGTCGGCCGGGTCGCTCTCCCGGACCTCCTGGTGTTTCGTCTCGAGGAGTCGTTGCACCTCGAATCCGGCGTCGACGAGGGCGTTGTGGAGGTCGGCAACCGTCCGGTCGAACGCCACCAGCACCGACTCGTACTCCTCGTCGATCGTGATCTCCCGGCGGCCGGTGTCGAAGTAACTCCACCGGAACTCGCCGGTCTCCAGGTCGAGCAGTTCGTACAGCGGGTGTGGCACACTGAGCACCAGGACACCGTCCTCGCGGAGGACGCGGTGGGCCTCCCCGAGTGCCCCCTCGAGGTGCCCGACCATCTGGTAGGCCGCCTCGGAGGAGGCCACGTCGAAACTGCTGTCGGCCAGGGGGAGGTCGGTGAGGTCAGCCTGGAGGAATCGCGCTTCGACGCCGTAGAAGTCGCGCAACCGGCGTGCGTGTCGCAGTTGCTCGCCGGAGAGGTCTACCCCCACAACCGGGTCTGCGCCCAGTCGTGCGGTTCCGACACTGCCCTGACCACCCCCACAGCCCAGTTCGACGTAGGCACTCCCGTCGACGGATTCGAGCACGTCGGGCTGAGGACCGCCCGGGGCGTCGGCGTCGAACGGGGACGGTGCCGGCGGGAGGTCACCGTCGGCGGTGTCGGCGTTCCACAGCGCCTGGAAGTCGTTGCTCCACTCGTTCCAGAGTCGTCGGTTCTCCTGTCGATAGCCGGTCATCGCCACTCACCTCTCCGCTCCGGTGTGAACGCACCTGAAACTTCTCACCCTGTCGCGCGAGCGGACTGTCTGTCGCCCGGTGCAATCTCGGAACTGCCGGGACTCACAGCACGACGAGACACATCACGACGAGCACGAGCGCGGTCATGAGCGCGCGGACGACTCTCGTGGCGAAGGTTCCGAACACGACGGCGAGCGCGGCGAGTGCGCTCTGTTTCGCGTCACGCCGGCGGACGTACTCGATGACGAACACCGTCACGATGGTGCCGAGCACGAGTCCGGTCGAGCCCAGAAAGGCAAACGCGATGGCACCGACGAACCCGCCGAGGGTGGCCGTGACTGTCGACACGCCACCGACACGGCCCACGACGAATCTGTCGAACACCTGCCCCGCGAGCACCAGCACGGCGACGAGTGTCAGCACTCCGAGCGTGACCGCCCCCGGTTCCGTGTAGCCGCTGTCGAGCCAGTAGAGATAGACCCCGGCAATCGAGAGCACCACACCCGGCACACGCGACAGCAGACTCACGACGACGCCCGCGACGAGCAGTCCAAAGACGGCAGTTGTCACGAGAGCGGTGCTCATCGCAGTCGCTCCAGTTCACGCCGTGCG
>JAQCNG010000019.1 GCA_028275145.1 Halovenus sp.
GAACAGAGGGGGCCGGTGGTGATGTTCGTCCCCGGAGCGACCGGTCGTGGCGGTTGGTCGGGGCTTGACCCCGAGGCCGTTGACCGTGGTCGCACAACCCCTTTAGGGGTCGCTCGCGTACCCGCGGGGTATGACGAAGCTGCTCCACACGGGAGACACCCATCTCGGGTACCGGCAGTATCACTCGCCGGCACGGCGGGAGGACTTTCTCACGGCCTTCGAGCGGGTCGTCGCCGACGCAATCGAGGCGGATGTCGACGCGGTGGTCCACGCGGGTGACCTCTTCGACGACCGGCAGCCGGCGCTGTCGGACGTGATGGGTGCGCTGTCGGCGCTCCGGACGCTCGCCGACGCCGGAGTGCCGTTCTACGGGGTGGTCGGCAACCACGAGTCCAAGCGTGACAGCCAGTGGCTCGACCTGTTCGAGCGGATGGGGGTAGCGACCCGACTGGGTGCAACGCCCGAGGTTGTCGGCGACGTGGCGCTGTACGGGCTGGATTTCGTGCCCCGCTCCCGGCGAGAGCGACTGGACTACGCGTTCGACGACCCACCACAGACAGTCGAGCACACGGCGCTCGTGACACACGGCCTGTTCGAACCGTTCGACCACGGCGACTGGGACGCCCGGCGACTCCTCCGGGCGTCGCCCGTTTCCTTCGACGCGCTGTTGCTCGGGGACGACCACACCGCCCGGACGAAGCGACTCGAGGACCCCCACGAGGTGTGTCTGACATACTGCGGGTCGACCGAGCGCGCGAGCGCGAGCGAGCGCGAGGACCGCGGGTACAATCTCGTCGGGTTCGAGGAGGCGGTCGATATCCGCCGGCGCGGACTCGACACCCGCTCGTTTGTCTTTCTCGACATCGAACTCGGACCCGGCGAGGGAACCGGGCGCGTGCTCGACCGACTCCGGGAGCACGAACTCCAGGACGCGGTGGTGGTCGTCACGCTCACCGGCGACGGCGAGCGGGTGACCCCGGCCGAGGTGGAGGCCGAGGCCACAGAGCGTGGCGCACTCGTCGCACGGGTCAACGACCGGCGCGAGCGCGAGGACGAGTCCGGCGTGGACGTCTCCTTTGCGAACCCCGACCGGGCAGTCGAACAGCAGATACAGGACCTCGGCCTGAGCGCCGCGGCGCGTGACCTCGACGAGACTGTCCGTGCCGGCGACGTCGCGGACTCGAACGTCGCGGACACCATCGAGAGCCGGGTCCGTGACCTCGCCGACGACCCCGACCTGTTCGCACCCGCCGAAACCGGCGAGCGAGCGGCCGGCGAGCAAGAAGCCAGCGACGGAGAGACGGGCGACGGAGCGCCGGAGGGGGCCGCCGGCGAGAGAGAGCGAGACGACAGCGCGGAGCAGTCGGGGGGAGAGGGGACCGCAGGTGCGACGGGGTCCCCTGACGACGAACCGGGCCCGGCGAACGACGAGGACGCCGGCGACCCGGCGACAGGGACGGAGGCGGATGCCGGGTCGGCGGGCGACGACGGGGACGAGTCCCAGATACGGCTGGGTGATTACTCGTGAGATTCGACCGGATACGGCTGGAGAGTTTCAAGTGCTACGGCGACGTGGACCTGGGGCTGGACTCGGGGGTGACGGTCATCCACGGGCCCAACGGGAGCGGAAAGTCGACACTGCTGGAGGCGTGTTTCTTCGCGCTCTATGGCTCGTCGGCGCTGTCGACGACGCTCGACGAGGTGGTGACAATCGGCGAGGAGGAGATGGCCGTCGAACTGTGGTTCACACACGCCAGCGATTCGTTCCACATCCAGCGGGAGGTCCGCCACAGAGGTGACAGCGCCCGGACGACGAAGTGCGTGCTCGAGACACCGGAGGGGACCGTCGAGGGGGCGATGGACGTCCGCGCGCAGGTCACCGAGATGCTGCGGATGGACGCGGAGGCGTTCGTCAACTGCGCGTACGTCCGCCAGGGCGAGGTGAACAAACTCATCAACGCCTCCCCCTCGGACCGGCAGGACATGCTCGACGACCTCCTGCAGCTGGGTCGACTGGAGGAGTACCGCGAGCGGGCCAGCGACGCCCGCGTCGGCGTCAAGCGTGTCCTCGACGACAAGCAGGGCGCGCTCGGTGAACTCGACGAACAGATCGAACAGAAGGAGGCGGAGAGCCTCCACGAGCAACGCAACGAGTGCCGGTCGGCGCTGGCCGAGGTGACAAGCGACCGGGAGGAGTACGAGCAAAACCGCGAGAGAGCGCGCGAGACCCGCGACCGTGCCGAGGAGATTCTCGCCGAGCACGAACAGAAACGGGAGCGGCTGTCGACGCTGGGGTCCGAGATCGACGACCTGCGCGAGCGCATCCGGGAGACCGAGCGCGAGCGCGAGAGCCTCGCCGACCGCACCGACGACTGCCGGGACGAGCTCGTGGCGGCCCGCGAGAGACGCGACAGCCTGCTGGACGGGCTCGACCTGGGTGAACACGGCGACAGGGCGGCCGACACCGAGGCGGCACAGGCGCAGTTGCGCGAGACGGCACAGACACAGCGGTCGGCGGTCGAGGCGGAGATCGAGGCGCTGACCGAGGAGATACGGGAGCAAAGCGTCGAGAAACAAGAACACGAGGGCGAGCGCGAGCGGTTGCTCGAACGGGCTGAGAGCCTGGAGACAGACGCCGAGACAAACCGCGAGGAGGCCACAGCGCTCGAATCGGAGGTGGCCGAGACGCGGGAGCAGCTGGCCGAGCGGCGGGAGAAGCTCGCGGCGATAGCGGAGAGGGTGACGTCGAAGCGGGCGGCGTTCGAGGACGCGCCGGTCGAGTTCGGTGCCGCAACCGCCCACCGCGAGGAGCTCGCCGAGCGGCTCACGGAGCTGCGCGAGCAGCGCGGGGAGCGGGAGGCGGCCCTCGAGGGCGCCCGCGAGCGGGTGACAGAGGCCGAGCAACTCCGCGAGGAGGGGCGGTGCCCCGAGTGTGGCCAGCCCGTCGAGGAGTCCCCGCACGTCGAGGCGCTGGCAGAGCGCCGCGAGCGCGTCGAGCAACTGGAGACGGAGCTCGACGAACTGGACACACAGATAGCGGCGGTGGAGGGAGACATCGAGACGGCAGAGCGGCTGGTCGAGCACGAGGAGGCCGTCGAGCGGCTGGAACGCGAGCGCGAGAACCTCGCACAGTTACTCGACGAGCGGGAGGCGACCGTCGACCAGCGGGCAGAGCGCGTCGAGACGCTCCGGGCAGAGGCCGACGAACAGGCAGAGGAGGCAACCCAGAGACGCGAGGAGGCGAGCGCGGCCAGACAGCGCGCCGAGGAGTGCCGGGAGGCGGTTGCCGAGTGCAACCGGGAGAAAGCAGAGCTGACACAGCAACGGGACGACCTCGACGCGCTCGTGGAGACAGTCGAGCGGATAACCGAGCAAAGAGAGCGCCGCGAGCGGTTGCGCGAGCAGCGAACCCGGAAGGGCGAGCGCAACGACGAGCGCCGCGAGCGGCTGGCCGAGAAGCGCGAGCGCCGCGAGGAGCTCCGCGAGTCGGTCGACGAGGGCCGCATCGAGCAGGCCCGCGAGAAGCGGGCAGAGGCGGAGGAGTATCTCGAGAGCGTCGACTCGAAGCTGGCCGAACTCGCGGAGCGCCGGGACGAGCTACAGGCCCAGCTCGGCGCTGTCGAGAACGAACTCGAGGAACTGGAGCAACTGCGCGAGCGTCGCGAGCAACTCACAGAGCGGGTCGAACAGCTGGAGTCGCTGTACGGGGAGGCCGAGCGCCTGGAGTCGCTGTACGGCGACCTGCGTGCGGACCTGCGCCGGCAGAACGTCGAGACACTCGAACGGATGCTCAACGAGACGTTCGAACTCGTCTACCAGAACGACAGCTACGCCCGGCTCGAACTCGACGGCGACTACCGGCTGAGCGTCGTCCAGAAGGACGGAAAACAGCTCGACCCACGCCAGCTCTCCGGCGGCGAGCGGGCGCTTTTCAATCTGAGTCTGCGGTGTGCCATCTACCGGCTGCTGGCGGAGGGCATCGAGGGCACCGCGCCGATGCCGCCGCTCATCCTCGACGAACCGACGGTGTTTCTGGATTCGGGCCACGTCACACAGTTGCTCGAACTGGTCGCCGCGATGTACGACCTCGGTGTCGACCAGATTCTCGTGGTCAGCCACGACGAGTCGCTCATCGCCGCGGCCGACGACCTGGTGAGCGTCCGGACCGACGGCACCACGAACCGCTCGACCGTCGAGCGTGGCCGCGACGAACAGGTTCTCGCCGCCGACGACTGACCGCGGTTGCTGTGCTGTGTGTAGAGCCCCGCGTAATCGACTACCGTTCTCTGTCGATCGCCCCGAACAGTTCTGGAATCACCGCTGTTCGTCGATCGCCCCGAACAGTTCTGGAATCACCGCTGTTCGTCGATCGCCCCGAACAGTTCGGGCATCTCGGGGCGGTCCCAGGTCGAGGAACCCTCGTGGGTGTAGACGACCGAGGGGTCGGCATCGCGGCAGTCCAGGATGACCGCCTTCGGCATCCGGCCGAGAAAGTCACTGAGCGCGCCGAGCACGCCGAAACGGACCGGTTGGTCGTAGTTCTCGCTGACTCGCTTGTCGGGGTCGGCACACAGCGGGTAGGGCAGGTCGTACTCGGCCTGCCAGTCCGCGAGGCGCTCGGCCGGTTCGGGCACGATAGAGACCACCTCCGTGTTACGGTCGGCGAACTCCTCGTAGTGGGCGGCCATCGTCTGCACCTGGCTCCGGCAGTTCGTGCAGTGGTAGTCGCGCTGGAAGAGTAGCAGGACGAAATCGTTCTCCTCGGCCAGC
>JAQCNG010000020.1 GCA_028275145.1 Halovenus sp.
CGTTCCTCGGTGGTCAGCCCCTTTACCTCCGGCGAGAGTTCCGCGGCCTCCAGCGACGCGGCCTTTACCACCTTGCCGATACGGCGCTCGTGGATGTCCTCGACGAGTTGCTGGGCGGCGTCTATCTCGTCGGTCAACTGCATCACCTCGTCGGCGTAGGGGCTATCGTGGCGCTGGGCGGCCCGCTCGCGCTCGGCGCGCAACTGCTCGACGAACCCGCCCACATCCGCGTAGAACGACTCGCGCAGCTGCTGGGGCTTGTCGGTCTGTCGCTCGCGGTCGCGCACCGACTGGAGTTCGTCAAGGTTCATCTGTATCACCGTGCTGTGTCACTGTTTTCCCTTCTCGGCGCGTCCCCTGGTCATCAGGAACACACCCAGATACTCCGGAACTGAATGCTCGCACTCCGGAAGTGTAAAGCTATCGCCACCGAGCTGAACTGTTCCACCCTCTGTCACCTCGACGGCGATATCGTGGCTGCGGAACGTCTCGGGAACCGCATCCACCAGCGGGTCGAAACTGTCGATTTCCTCGCGGGGAATCGGCCGGACCGCAAGACCGCTGCCGCCGTGGAGGCTCCCGGGCAGGCGTATCAACCGGTTGGTGTCGGTCGACACCGGTTCGTCGATCGGCGCGTTCTCCTCGGCAACGACCAGCGGCGCGAACTGCTCTGCGAGGCTCTCGAAGACGTTGTGTGCCGAGAGGTTCCCCCGCTCGATCTCGACAAATCGGGTGTCCGCGAACCGGTAGGCTGTGCGGGCTTTTCTCTCGCCGACGCCATCGAACTCCTGGAGTCGGGCGAGTGCCGCCTCCTCGTCCATCTCGCGAACCTCCGCCATCAGGTTCTGCAGACGGGTGTGGACGCGCTCGCCCCACCCGCCGTCGGTCGGGAGATATCGGTTGGTCGCCGGGCTCTCGCGGCCCATCTCGCCGCCGACAGTCTCCTCGCTGAGAAGCGCGTCGAACTCCAGTCCGATGCCCCGGACGTAGTCCACAATCTCGCGGCGGGCGTCCCGGTTCAGCCGCTGTACTGACCCGTCCCGGACGTGGACGTGGTAGCCGCGACTGCCCGAGAACACGACCGAGAGGTCCTCGAAGCCGAAGTCGTCCTCGAGGAACTCCAGCAACCGCAGGAGTGCGTCCTTGCAGGCGGCGAGCATCTCGGCGTAACTGTCGGTCGGTGCCGTCGAGGGGAGATGGTCGGCGTCCAGGTCGAATATCAGGTCCGACGACTGCCAGCCCTTTCGGTCCATCGTCGTCGCGCTGGGGTCGTCGTACCGGCCGGCCGAGAAGTAAACGTGTTTGGGCCGCTCGCGGGCCAGAAACGCCGACAGGTCACCCAGGTCGAGCAGGGCGTTGTGTCGGGCGTACCTCTCACCGGGCCCCGACGTCCAGGGGACGTACCCCCACTCGCGGTCCTGTGCGTCCGGTGGCTCCTCTGGGTCTACCCGCCTGTAGTGGTCACCGAACCGGCCACGGAGGTACGCGAGTGTCCGCTCGTGCACGCTACCGTTCTATCCGAGCGGAACGCATAGACTTTCGGGTTTCCCCAGTTCGGGGTTCGGGCGACTGGTTTTAAGTTGGTCGACAGAGAACTCCGTGTATGCCCGGGACACCGGCGGGAGTCGTGGCTGGTCGGGCGACGCCAGTCTCGCGCCCGCCGCCCGGGTCCGAACAATGACCGACACAGCCAGGGAGGAACAAACCGATGACTGAGAACAGCGAGCAAACAAACGAGCGAGAGGGGTTGCTCCCGCTGGACCGGCGGAGTTACATGCTGTCGGTTGCCGCCGGGGCGAGCGCCGCCGGCGGGGCCACAGGAGGGGCTGTGGCCACCAGCGGGGCCTCACAGGACCAACCCGACACGGAGGACCAGCCGGAGTACCCGGACTCCTGGGTCGGGTACGGCCGTGGTCCCTACGGGAGCGGGCTGTACGGTGACACCGGTCCGCCGGCGCTCCAGCCGTACGACAGCCCACCGACCGACCCTGACGCCGACGGACTGTTCGAGGATGTCGACGGCGACGGGAGTTTCGACATCTTCGATATCCAGGCGATCTTCGACGAACTGGAGTCAGACGAGGTCCAGCGGTACGCGCCCTTCTTCGACTACGACGAGGACGGGACGGTAGACATCTTCGACGTGCAGGCCCTGTTCAACGAGCTTTCCTGAGCTGGCAGGGCTGACACGGACCGAAAACACTAATTCGCGCGCTGGAAAACTACGCGCATGGCCGACGACGACACCGCCGTGACACTCGGCGAGGGCAGACCGGTCGAGGGTGCGCCGCTGGCTCGCGTCGGGGCCCGTCTGATGTGGGGTATCGAGCGAAGCACCGTCGTCGAGCGGGAGGGTGATACGGTCATCCGGACCCCGGACGGTCCGCGGGAACTGGCCGACGTGCTCGCGGCGGTCGACGAGCCGTACTTCGGGACACAACAGGAGTTCGAGCGGGCCGTCCGTGGTGTCATCGGGATGGGCCCCGTCCCGACTGCCGGCGACGACGGTGACGGTCAGGAGGCCGAAGACACCGACACAGACGGTGCCGAAGACACCAAGTAGGTTGCGACTGTGGAGTCGCCGTTACCGTCGGAGACAGCGACGCAGTGACGACACCTGGAGAGCGGGCAACGGGAGCGGCGGGTCGCGGTGAGCGGTCGCCAGCAGAAACGCTTTTGGGTTGCTCGGCAAACAAGCAGGTATGGACTGGCCACACGACCCCGACGGCGAGGAGGGAAGCGAGGGGCGGCGCAAGTACGGCCACGCGGTACTGGCGAAGAAAATCGACGAGAGCGAGGACTTCCCCCTCTCGGCCGAGGAGTACCTCGAGGCGTACGGGGACCACCCGGTCCGTATCGACTACGACCGGGTCGTCAGCGTCGCCGACATCTTCGAGTACGTCGACGAGGACGCCGTCTTCGAGGATTTCCCGGAGTTTCACAGGGCCGTCGGCGAGGCGCTTCGCGAGGGCGATTACTGGCCGTACCGACTGGAGAGCGCCTGAGGAGTGGGCCACGTCCGGGGGGGCGTCGATGTTGTCCTGCGGGTTGGTGTCGGCCGTGGGGGGACACCCGCCGATGCCTGCACGGCCGCCAGACACGCGTCCGAACACTGCCGGGGAGGCTGACCTCGACGCCGGTCTCGGATTCTGAGCGCCGCGCAGGCAGTCAATCCCTGACTGTCGGAGCGACGACGGTATAAAGCTACTGCAGGTAGCTTTTTGTCTGTTCGTGGCAAACGGTACCACATGAGCACGAACGCAGATGTGACGGTCCGGGAGGTGATGGACAGAGAGTACGTCGGTGTGAGTGAGTCGGACCCGCTCGTCGACACCGTGGAGTTACTGTTGCGCGAGGAGGCAGAGACGGCGGTCGTCCAGCGCGGGAGCACACCCGTTGGCGTGCTGACCGGGCGCGACGTGCTCGCCGCAGTTGTGGAGGGGCCCCCGCCGGAGGATGCCTCGGTCGGTGACGTGATGACAGAGAGTGTCCCCTCGATCGGCCCGGATACGGCCATCGAGCGAGCAGCGAGCGAGATGTCGACCCGTTCCGAGGGGCGACTCGTGGTGACCAGCGGTGACGAACCGGTCGGTGTCGTGAGCGAACGGGACCTGCTGGCCGCGCGGGCCTACCGGACCGGCGAGTCGACGGCCGATGCCACCCGCAGGGAGACGGTCACGGCGATGGAGACGGCGGCGCCGGGGGTCGACGGTACCGGAGACCGGTTCCAGAACCAGAGCATCTGCGAGGGCTGTGGGGCACTCGCGAGCGACCTGGCCGGGTTCAACGGCCAGATGCTGTGTCCGGAGTGTCGGGACCTGTGACCCCGGCCGACATCCGGGGTCCAGAGCCCAGAGACGCCGAGTCACTGGCCGACCTGTGGGTTGCTCTCGCCCGCGGCCAGCAGGACCACGGCTCGCATCTCCAGGCCGAACAGAACCGGAGTCGCGTCCGGGACGTGCTCGCACGCTACGCCGCCACCGACCGACTGCTGGTCGCCGACGCTCCGTCGACGACACCCGCCGGCGAGACAGATATCGTCGGCTTCGTGATGTTCCGGATACGCGCCGACGAGTACGAGGTCGACTGCAGGCGGGGGCTCGTCGAGAACCTGTACGTGGTGCCCGACCACCGGGGGAGGGGCATCGGTTCGGACCTGCTCTCGGCGGCAGAGCAACTCCTCCGCGAGCGCGGGGTGGACGTCGTCTCGCTGGAGGCGATGGCCCAGAACAACGCCGCACGCCGGTTCTATCGCCGACACGGCTACGAGCCACACCGCGTCGAGTTCGAGAAGTCAGTCGAGGAACGATAGAACAAAACCAAGAGTTTAGCTGTTTTGCAGGCGCTGAGCCCCCTTCCTCAAGGAGCGACCGAAGGGAGCGAGTAGGGAGGGGATACAGCGTCATCAGAAATCGAAGATTTCTGATTGGCAGTCAGATTCCGTGGGAATCTGACGACGCCCGTCATCGTTTTACTTTCACTGCACGGCATGGCCTTACTACCCCTGCGGT
>JAQCNG010000027.1 GCA_028275145.1 Halovenus sp.
GCGGGGTCGTGGTCGACACGCACCACCAGCGGGTGGTCGTCGGAGACGTAGACGTACCGCGAGGAGCGCATCACGTCCCGGAGAATCTCCCGGCCGCGCTCGATGTCGGCCCCGTGGGCGAGATACACCTCCGGAACGACCATCAGTTCGGCGTCGCCAGCGTTCGCGTTCGCCACCGACTCGGTGAAGAACTTGTAGTTTGGCACGAGCACCTCGTTGTCGTCGACGGTCAGAAGCGTCGTCGAACTGATACCGACGTCGGTCACCTCGCCGTAGTGCTCGCCGATCTGGACCTTGTCGCCGGGGCGGTACGGCCGCTGGAAGACCACCACGAACCCGCCGACGACGTTCGCGAACAGGTTCTGGATGCCAAGCCCCAGCACGGCCCCGAGCGCCCCGGAGAACGCCAGCAACTGGCTCGTCGTCAACTCGAACAGCGGCCCGATGACCACCGCCACCGCCACCACGTACACCGCGAACCGTATGACCGGAATAAACGATTTGATGACGATGCGATGTTCGACGGTCAACTCCGAGGCGTTCCGCAACACGATTGCGGCGGCGCGGGCGATGATGTACGCCAGCGCGAACGTGAGCGCCGCCCCGGCTATCAGCCCGATATCGAGTTCGAACGACTCTGGTTCGGGTGTCTCCACCGTTAGCACGACACCGGCAACCCGGGAGACACCTCCGACACCCGACGGGGGTGCCAACCCGGCTACGGCGGTCACCACAGCAATCGCCTCCCGTCGAGATGTGAGCGGACGTCACCAAACGCCTCGGCCGGAATCGTGACGTCGTCCGCCGCGACACTCACGACACCCTGTCGCGCGAGCGAGGCGAGGTCCGTCTCGATTGCCCGGCCGGCCAGGTCGGCGAGTTCCGCGACGGCCAGCCCCTCGTTTGCCAGCACGAGCCACAGCAGGTACGATGCGCTGTACGCCACGTCGGGGTTTCCGGGCCGGCCGTCGATGCCGCGTTCGGTGCGACACTCGAACAGGGTGCGCACTGTCCGGGGGTTGCCCGCGGCGTCCTCGACCAGCCCCTTCAGGTAGTCCACGACCGTCCCGCGGTACAGTCGGCGCAACTTCTCGCGTGCGTACTCGATGGTCAGTTCGCGGTCGGGCGCGTACTCCGCGTACGCCGCCAGTTCGGCCTCGGGGTCCTCGGCGTCTATCGTCTCGAACAGCAGTGTCTCGGCCTGCTCGACCCCCAGCGGTGGCACCTCGAACACCTCGTCGAACGCCGCCGCGACCGACGTGGTCGCGTCGAGATAGGCCCAGGCGGTCGCGTTCCAGGTGGTCACGACGGCCGCGTCGGTGCTGACCAGGTCACGACAGAACGCCTCCAGATGGTCGAACCCGTCGACTGCCCGCCGGAAGAGGTGATGACAGTCCGCGACGAGCACGCGCTCCGTGTCCGGGAGTTCCGGTGGTTCCTCGACGGGCCCGTCGAGGCTCACCCGCTCGGTCACACCCTCGCGCTCGCCGGCCCGGTCGAGCAACGCGTCCCGGCCGCTCCACGGGGCTGCAACGGCGGCAACCGTGTCGCCTCTGTCGAGGCAGTCCTCGAACGCCTCGACTGTCTCCGCCGGCGGGCTGTGCTCGTCGTCCACGCTCAGGGTTCGCTCGCCAGCGTGTTAGATGTTGGTGATTCCCACTGTTTGCACTGTCGTACTGTCTCGACGGCCGCCGACAGGGGTGGCCCCACTCAGTCGTCGCCGCTTGCTTCGACGATTCCCTCGACACTCCCGAGTTCGAGTCCGCCGCCGATAGTGCGGTTCGGATAGGGGATGTCGATACCCTCCTCGTCGAAGCGCTGTTTGACCGCCTTCACGTACTCTCCGCGGGTCTTGGTGAAATCGCCCCGCGAGGGGTCTCCGATCCAGATGCGTGACTGCAGGCCGACCGAGGAGTCGCCGAGTTCGATCAGCCGGACTGACGGCTCCGGGTCCTCGAGAATGTCCTCGTTTCGCTCGGCCTCCTCGACGATTATCTCGGTTGCCCTCTCGATGTCGTCGCCGTAGCCGATACCGAAGACGAACTTCAGCCGCAGTGTGTCCGCGTCCACCGGGTTCTTGACCACCTCGTCGGTCAAATTGGAGTTGGGCACTGTCAGTAACTCGTTGTCGAACGTGCGCACGCGGGTCACCCGCATACGGATGTCCTCGACGATGCCGGCGTTGTCGTCCCACTCGATCCAGTCACCGATGCGAAACGGTTTGTCGGTGAAGATGAGCACGCCGGAGACGAAGTTCCTGATGACCTCCTGCATGGCGAAGCCGATCGCCAGCGTCGCGGCGGCGCCGACGGTCGCAAGCGCCTGCAGAAAGTTGCCCAGCCCCGCCGCGCCAAAGGCCACCGTGATGGCGGCGAAGAAGATGACGAAGTTGACCAGTTTCTGCAGTGGCTTCTGGACGTGGTCGTCGAACCCGCGCGCCTCGGCCACCCGTGTGAACAGCGGACCGACCACGAGTCGGCCAAACAGGTAGACGCCGACCAGCACACCGACAAAGGTCGCAGCGTCGACTATCGTGCCCGCGAGCGGGACACCGAGGTCGTCGAGGCCGTCCTCGACCGGGCCGGCGGTCCCGTTCTGTAGCACGACCCAGAATGGGCTCATCTCTCTATCACTGCTGTGTGCCCGCGGGTCTCGACGACCGACGAAC
>JAQCNG010000037.1 GCA_028275145.1 Halovenus sp.
TCTCGACCCACTGCTGGGCCCGGTTGTTCCCCTCCAGCAGGCGCAGTGCCGTCACGAACGCCTGACAGGACCCGTAGGAGGGAGCCCAGCCCAGCTGTCCGTCGAACTCCTCGTAGGCGAGGATGTCAGAGGGCAGGTCGCTCTCGTCGTAGACCCCGGTGTTGTACGGAATCGTCCGGGCACGGCCGGAGGTGCCGACCCACTCCTCCGTGCGGAACTCCTCGGGGACGGTCTCTCTCACCTGGTCGGACAGCGGGCGCGTCCGGCCCTCGTCGGCCAGCGCACCCAGCGACCCGGCGTTGACCGAGTAGAACACGTCCGCCGGTGTCCCCGACCCCTCGGTGAGTATCGTGTTCACGTGCTCGGCCGACCCGGCGTAGCGCATATCCAGGTTCAGGTCGTCGTAGGTGGCGTTGAGGTGTTCCTCGATGGTGCCGACGAGAAACTCGTTGCGCCCCGAGTACACCGTCAACTGGCCGCTCATCTCCGGTAACTCGGCGATCGGTGTCCCTCCGGGCTCCGGTCGGCCCGCCCGACCCGACCCGATCAGCCCCACTTCCGGGTCGTCGCTGCTCAGACTGACACAGCCCGCAACGCCCACCGTGCCGAGAACTGTTGCTCCGGCCAGTACCTGTCGCCTGCGATACGCCCCGCCGTCCTGTTGTGTATTGTCGTGGTCCATGTTTTAGGCTCGCCTAAATCAAACTTGTATCTGTCGGTTCAGTCGTCTGCCACCGCCGGCGCGCGCTCGAGTTCGGTCAGACAGTCCAGCCAGTCGTGCATGTACTCGCCGACGTGGTGGAGAAAGGCGCCGTTGCGGTAGGCGTCGGCGTCGGCCCCGAGCAGGGCGTCGGCCATCGCCCGGTAGACCGCCTCGTAGCTCTCCGCGCCAGCGCCCGCGTCGTCGACGAGTCGCCAGACGTGCTCGTTGAGTTCCAGTCCGGCAACCTCGTTGTGGAGGTCGTCGAACGTCGAGCGGGGGGCCTTGTTGTGCGCACAGAGCGGCCGGCCGCTGTAGATTCGCCTGCCCAGCACGTCACAGGCCCGCTTGAGGAACACGCCGCTCCAGATGTCGTCGAACCGGCCGACAGCCCACTCGTTGTCGTCCATCGGCAACTGGTAGAACGCCGGGATAATCTCCCGCCGGAAGGCGAGGTTCATCGAACAGACCGTGAGGTAGTTGCCCGGCGCGACCACGAAATCCCGCTCGAACTGGTCAGCGGTCGTGCGGGTCTGGGCCTGGCCCTCGAGGTCACCGTCCATCAGGATTCGGACGGCATCGAGGTCGGGCACGTTCGTCCACAGTCCCTGTGAGGCCACCACCTCGCCGCGCTCGACGCTCGCGGTGTCGGTTTCGACAGTCTCGTCCATCGCGGCGTAGGGGTAGCCCCGCGGGTAGAGCCCGTGTTCGTCTGCGGCCTGATACAGCACGTTCACCCAGTCCTCGTCGGAGGCGACCGACTCGACTGGACCCTCGTGGGCCAGATTCGACATGTGTCGCCCGAAAAAGTCCCCCTCGCCCGGCAGCGTGTCGTCGTCGATGAAGACGCCGTACTCGAAGCGCGGGTTGGCCCACATGTACAGCAGACCGAAACTCGTCTCCGCGTGACTGGCCGCCGGCACGACGTGTCCGTACCCCTCGATGCCCTGCTCCGCGTACCACTCCTCCCGGCGCGACCCGTCGAACACCTCGCCGTCGACACCTAGCTCCGCCAGCATCCCGCGCATCTGGTCTGTCTCGCAGAACTCCTCTGTCACCAGCACGAAGGTGAGACGCGAGCTGTCGAACCCGTGCTCGCGGGCGTTTTCAACGTACGCGCGCACGCAATCGTACTCGCGTATGGTCGGAACGACGACACATATCTCCGGGGCTTCCGGCTGGTCGCTCATGACTCCACATTTTTTAGGCCAGCCTAAAATAGTTACGACTCTGCGCCCGCCGACTCGCTCTCCCGGCGCACGGTCCGGGGAGAGAGGTTGAGCGCGAACGCGGCGACGGCCCCACCGGCGAGGGTGACAGCGTTTTTTATCGCGTGGTCGAGCAGCGCGGCGGCCAGGGCGGTGGCCGCGCCGACCGGGGAGACAGCGACCACGAGCGCCGTGAACGCCGCCTCGTAGAGGCCGATACCGCCCTGCGAGAGCGGGAGCACCTTCGCGAGATTGCCGACGGTGACCGCGAGCGTCCCGACAGCGGCCAGCGCGGTGACCGACAGCGTCCCGTCGAGGGCGGCGAGCACGAGCACGGCGGTCACCACGTCGATTGCCCAGATGGCGAGACTCCCGGCGGCGACCCGCCCCAGCGCTCGCCCGTCGGTGGCGACCACGCGCAGGTCTGTCCCGAACCGGATGGCCGCGTCGACGGCCGCCCGCAGGCGTGGCCGGTCGGTCCACCCACGGAGTCGCGCCCCGGGGTGCCAGTCACTGCGCGCGAGCACCACCGTGGCCGCCGCCGCGGACACGCCGGCCGCGGCGACCACACCGGCCCCCGCGACGAACCGACCCCCCTCGCCCAGCGCCCCCGCCTCGCCGGTGCCCGCGAGGCCGGCGAGCGCGACCCCGCCAAGCGCCGCCAGCGCCAGCAGGTCGAGCAGACGCTCGACGGCCAGCGAGGCCGCGCCGGTCGCGTAGGGGACCTCCCGGCGCGTGTTGAGCAGGTACGCCCGGACCCCGTCGCCGGCCCGGGCGGGCACCACCAGGTTCGCCGTCTGGCTGACGAACACGGCCGCGGTGAGAAAGCCCGTGCCACAGCGTCTGCTCATCGCGCCGAGCACGTCGCCGTACCGCCGGCCCCGGAGTGGCCACGAGAGCAGGTAGACGCCGGCCCCGAGCGCCAGCAACCGGTGGTCGGCCGTTCTGACGGCCTCGGCGGCGCGCCCGACGTCGACGGTCCTGACAGCGACGTAGCCACCGACCACGACCACCAGGGCGGTCCCCAGGAGCGTCGCGATGTGACCCGCGCCCGGACGGCCCGGTCTCTCCGCACTCTCCATGCCTGTCGGTGGCCGCTCCAGTGGTTTAAGTCCACCTAAAAGTTCTCGTTTCGGCGGTCCCGACGCGGAAAACTGGACGATGCGTGGCTTGGTGGCGCTGTGTCTGGTGGTCCGCCGGTTGCACGTCCACACGGGAGCGTCGGACACGCGCGGTTGAGGGTCGGGTGGCCGTGGTGGTCGCGCCGTCGACACGGCCGTATCGGCCTCCGGACTCCTCTCTCCGAACACATCAGTTTTATGTTGGTTGCACATCTCGGCTCTGACACGATGACAGAAAAGGACCCGGTGGCAATCGAGGTGGAACTGCCCCAGGAGCTGTTGACAGAGATAGACGAGTTCGCCACCCGGAACGGGTACGTGACCCAGAGCGGGGTCGTCCGTCGGGCGCTCGAACGCCGCGAGGAGTAACACGTTTCGCCACGTTCAAGCCCTCGCCGGCCGACCCTCTCCACATGACACGGTCCGTCTGGCTGAAAGCCGACGACGAGGTTGGTAACTGGGAGGCTCGCAAGCGCCGAATCACCGCGGGACTGGAGGCGGGTGTCGACTGGGTGCTGGTCGACCGGGACGACGTCGAGCGCGTGCGCAGTCTCGGGCGCGTCAACGTCGCCGAGTTCGCCGACGACGTCCACGTGATGGACGCCGAATCGAACGGGACAGACGCCGACGCGACGGTGGTCGGCAAGCACACCGAGGGTGACGGCACGGTGGACCTGCCCTCCGATCTCTCCGGTTCCTCTGACCTCTCTGCGCTCCGGCGGACGGGTAGCCCGAACGTCGGCTACGTCCGCATCATCGACGAAACCTACGAGTCCTTTGCGGAGTCGGTCGCCCGTGCGGCCGAGCACACAATCGTCGTGGGGACCGACTGGCAGATCATCCCGCTGGAGAACCTCATCGCCCGCATCGGGACGGAGACGTCGCTGGTGGCCGGCGTCACCAGCGCCGAGGAGGCACAGACGGCCTACGAGACGCTCGAACTGGGGGTCGACGGGGTGTTGCTCGACACCGACGACCCCGACGAGATCCGCAAGACAATCGCGGTCAGGGACTCGCTCGACAGCGAGACGCTGGATTTCCAGTGGGCCGAGGTAACCGCAATCGAACAGACCGGGTCGGCCGACCGCGTCTGCATCGACACCGGGTCACTGCTCGACGACGCCGAGGGGATGCTCGTCGGGTCGATGTCCCGGGGACTGTTCTTCGTCCACGGCGAAACCGCCGACTCCCCGTACGTCGAGTCCCGCCCGTTCCGGGTCAACGCCGGCGCGGTCCACGCGTACGTCCGCTCGCCCGGCGGCGAGACAAACTACCTCTCGGAACTGACCAGCGGCGACCAGGTCCAGGTCGTCGACGTGAACGGGACCACACGCGAGGCCATCGTCGGCCGCTCGAAGATAGAGCACCGCCCGATGTTCCGCGTCCAGGCAACCGTTGGCGAGGACCGCGTCGAGACGCTGCTGCAGAACGCCGAGACGATCAAACTCCACACCCGTGACGGACGAAAGGCCGTCACCGACCTCGAAGCCGGCGACGAGGTGCTCGTCCACTACGAGGAGGATGCCCGCCACTTTGGCGAGGCTGTCGAGGAGTCCATCATCGAGAAGTGAGCGGGCCGGTCACGGGAGTGGAGGAGAGAGTAAACGAGTGTTCCGGTGATATCTTCCCTGTTCTGAACGGCGAGGGGGTCCGTTTCTCGGACGGTCGGAGGCCGTCCGACGACGGGATTCTCCTGCTGTGTGGTCTGCGCCGGAGCGTCCTGGGCACGTCGGCAGCGGCAGTTAACCGCCCGGGTCGGCTGTCGAGTGCCCCCCGGCCCTGTCTTCGATTGCCGAGGTCATATCGCGCATAAACTCGTCGACAGTGTTCCCCATGAGGACGACTGGCTGGTCTTCCGACAGGAGTACCTCCAGCACGTCGGTGGCGTCGGCGCCCGCGTCGTGGCGGGTCACCGGCAGGTCGACGTTCGCGGCGAAGGCGCGTGTGTTGGCACCCCCGACGTGCACTCGGTCAATCTTCCCGCGTTCGTACAGCAGGTCGATGTAGCTGGCAAACGAAGCGGTTCGGCCCCGTCGGTCACGGCGAAGGTAGACGAACGGCAGTATCTGCTCGTCGTCGACCAGCGACCGACGAACCATCTCGGTGCTCTCGACATCGTTTACCTCCGCGGCGTCGAACCCCCGTTTTCCGGGCAGTCGGGTCCACTCTGGCTGCATCGCGTCGAGAAACGCCTCGAGCTCTCCCTCCGGCAGTGGCGGTTCGTCCAGAAACGAGAGCACCGCGTCGATTGCGTGGGCTGTCTCCGCGCCGAGCATCCCCTCACAGCGTTCGACCCGCTTGGTGAGGACCATCCCAACTGTCTCCGCGCGTTTGTTGATGAGTGACGCATCGATATCTTCCCGGCCAGTGTCGGTCACAGCCGTTACAACACGACTGTCGTCTGTTGCACCGGGAGACAGTCCGAAACTGCCGAGTCGTCAGCGGGCACGGCGCTGTAACTGTGGCCGACTGCCGTGGAGAAACACCGACACCCCGGCGCACTGCCCCTCGTCTGGCACGCGAGGCCTCACACGCCGGTCGCGCTCGGGGGCCAGTCCGGACGTGCGTGTCACAGAACTCGCGAGACGTCGAGATACTCACTATTACTGGAAACAGCGCCTCAATTCAGCTAAACTGCTCAGGGCGCGTTGCTCGTGAGTGGGGGCCCCTCTGTGGTCGGCACGTGTTTTCGATTCAACCGTCGATTAACACGTGTTGTATGTGACAAGGAGATTTGCAAAAGAGCAATATGTAGACCGGTTGTCTGCCACAGTATGATCCTGACTCAGTTCGACCTGATTCTGTTCTTTTTTCCAGCTGTCCTCTCACTGGGTGTCGTGCTGTTCGCGTGGCAGTACCGGTCGAATCGTGGTGGCACACCGCTTCTCGTCCATGCTCTTGGGTCAGCCGTGTGGATACTCAGCTACGGAGCAGGGACCAGACTCGATAGTCAACTGGTTGTTCCCGGTCTGCTGGGCATCTCCTGGCTCGCTGCGAGTGTGGTGAGCATCTCCGGCATGTATGTCGCCGTCGAGTACACCGAACGAGCGTGGTTCGAACGGCCGCTGGTGCTTGGCGGTATGGGCGGGTATCTCTGTCTGGAGGCACTGATGATCGGACTCAATCCCGGTGGCCTGTTTTATACCCGTACGCCGACAGTCGTGAAAGACGGCTTACCAGTATACGAGTTCGGCGTCTGGTGGACAGTCCATCTCCTCGTGGTGTTCGTCGCGGCCACTGCCATGCTGGTGATGTTTCTGGAAGTGTATCTGAACGAGAGCGGCACCTATCGCAGACAGGCCCGGACAGTGCTCGGCGGTATCGCAGTCATCTATCTCGCGGCTGTTGTCGAGGTCGCCGGACTCGAGCCGTATCCAGACCTGCTGTACAACGCAACGATGGCCGGAAGCACGGTCCTGTCCGTGACGTTCCTCTGGGCTCTGTTCTACGCCGACTTTCTGGATCTGAGCCCCGTCGCACGCGGGACGGTACTGGAGAACGTAGAGGATGCTGCGGTTGTGCTCGACAATCGGGACCGTCTCGTCTATCTCAACCGGGCCGGTCGGGAGCTGTTCGGTGCCGATTCAGGCTACGCTGGAACTCCGGCAGAGGAGTTTTTCGACCTGACCGGAGACACCGTCTCCGATCAGTTCACCGAGATACCCGACGGAGATACGGAGTTCGTGATGACACCCGACAGTCGAAAACGATACTTCTCGGTGTCGGCGTCGACGGTCAGTAACGATGGGCAACGCCGGGTGTTCGCACTACACGAGACAACAGCGGAGAAAGAGTACAGCCAGCGTCTAGAGGAACAACGAGACAATCTCGAGACGCTTAATCAGGTTCTGAGACACGATATCCGTAACGACCTGACGGTGATCAAACTGTACGCCGACCTCCTCGACAGCGAGTGTGACACAGAGGAGCAACAGGAGTACATAGACACGCTCGACCAGAGCGCCGACCACGCCGTCGACCTCACGCAGACGGCGCGGGAGCTCTCCGAGGTGATGCTCTTGGATAGCGACGAAACCGGGCGAGTCAATCTGCAAGCAACCCTGAAAAACGAGATTGCGGACGTACAGGCTTCCTACCCCGACGCGACTCTCGAGCTCGGAACCTCCGTCCCGTCAGTCACACTCGCGACAAGCGAGATGGTCTCCTCGGTGTTTCGGAATCTGATAAAAAACGCCATCCAGCACAACGACAAGAAGGTGCCCGAGGTGACCGTCTCGGCCACCGAGCAGGAGGAGACGGTGACAGTTCGCGTTGCGGATAACGGTCCCGGTGTCCCTGACAGTCGGAAGCAGACAGTCTTCGGGGAAGGAGAACAGGGACTAGACAGCGCTGGTACCGGAATGGGATTGCATCTCGTCAGCAGGATTGTCGACACACACGGTGGTAGCGTGTGGGTTGCGGATAACGAACCTGAGGGAACGGTGTTCGCCGTGAATCTGCCCATAGTCTGAGGACCCACCCGCACGCTGCACGTTCGACAGTCGCTTGGGCGACTGTGACGGCGGTCACGACGGGACATGTAAGATTTTTACACTCGACGCACACAGGTGTACCAGATCAAGGCTGTTCGGTAGCCAATGGCCTCGACTCCGTGAGGGTGTCTCGCCACCCGACACGTGGGGTGACCCGCACGTCGCGTCGTCAGCGCTCTCCGGACTCGTGACCGTCGAGTGGTGTCGTACACCAGTAACAAAACTCCAGGTCGCCGTCGATTCTCTTCCCGCAGTGGGGACAGGACTGCTCGTCGCTGACACGCCGGTTGCGCCGACTCGCCGTCAGGTACGCGTCGACGACGTTCATCACCCAGACCGCGAGCGCGAACAGCACGAGGTCCGGCGTGTCGCTGTAGGCGTCCGCGAGCACGTCGAACGAGGGCACCCCGGCGAGCAGTCCGTCTGGGGTGAGAAACCACAGTGACGTGACAAAGAGCGCCGCCCACAACAGCGCTCGTATCCAGGCCCGGGCGTACGCGTGCCCCGCCCCGGGGACGACGAGCGCGAACGCGGCGGCTACCACCGGTCGCCGCTGGCTCTCGCCGTCTACTCGCTCGGTCACACCCTGCTGTTCGCGTGGTATCCACCTTTACCTTGCGCTCCTGCCGTCGGCACACACGGTCAGTCCCGACCAGGCCGTGCCCGGGACGCGGATGCCAGCGCGAGAGCGGGCGGTCCCGGCGGGACTCCGAAACCGAATTACGCCCGAGTCACCAGAATCTACCGATGAACGTGCTCTCGGTGGCCCGCGACGCGCTGGCGTCCGGGTCGGTCTGTGACAGCTGTCTTGGTCGGCTCGTGGCTGACCGGAGTTTCGGGCTCTCGAACGCCGAGCGGGGCCGCAGTCTGCGAATCTCGCTCGCGCTCGCCGACGACGACGACTTCGAGCCACCCGGAGACTGCTGGGTCTGTGAGAACGAGTGTGACCGCTTCGACTGGTGGGCCACCCAGGCCGCCACCGCCGCCCGTGGCTACGAGTTCGACACCTACCAGGTCGGGACGAAGGTGCCGCCGCTCATCGAGGAGAACGACCGCCTGCTGCGCGAGGACGCCGGACTCGACCCGGAGGCCGGCGAACTCATGAAAAGCGAGTTCAACCGCGAGGTGGGCAAGCGCCTCGGCGACCAGACGGGCGCAACCGTCGATTTCGGGCGACCCGACGTGGTTGCGCTGTGTGACCTGGCCACCGACCAGGTGGAGATACAGGTCAACTCCGCGTTTGTCTACGGCCGGTACCGCAAACTGGCGCGTGACATCCCACAGACAGAGTGGCCCTGCCGGGACTGCAACGGGACCGGACTCCGGCAGGGCGAGTTCTGTGATGGCTGTGAGGGCACGGGCTACCGCTACGACGAGAGCGTCGAGCAACTGACCGCGCCCGTGGTGTGCGAGGCGATGGACGGCGAGGACGCCACCTTCCACGGTGCCGGCCGGGAGGACGTCGACGCGCGGATGCTCGGCACCGGCCGCCCCTTTGTCGTCGAGGTGGACAGCCCACGGGTCCGGTCGGTGGACACGGACGAACTCGAGGCGGACGTCAACGAGTTCGCCGACGGCAAGGTCGAGGTGGAGAAACTGGCGCTCGCGACCCACGAGATGGTCGAGCGGGTAAAGAAACACGCCGCGAGCAAGACCTACCGGATGGACGTTCGCTTCGCGGAACCCGTCTCGACGCAGGCGTTCGAGGCGGCGCTCGCGGTGCTCGACGGAGCAACGGTCGAACAGGACACCCCACAGCGGGTGTCACACCGCCGCGCGGCAAAGACCCGTGTCCGGGCGGTGTACGAGGCCAGCGGTGATCTCGAAGTCGGTGACGCGCACGGGAGCGAGAACGGCGGGGGTGCCGACGACGGGCAGACGGC
>JAQCNG010000052.1 GCA_028275145.1 Halovenus sp.
CCGTACGTTGTCGCCGGCGTGTTCACCCGCCGGGGGGACAGGGCCCGTCATACCTACAAGAGAGGGGCCACAACGCAGGGACATGCACGAGCGGGCCGCGGCGTTCAAACAGCAGGCAGAGGAGTCGTTTGACATCGAGGTGGACGTCCACGAGTTTCCAGCGGGGACGAAAACCGCCGAGGATGCGGCGGCGGTGGTCGGTTGTGACCTCGCACAGATAGCGAGTGCACTCGTCTTCGTGGCAGACCAGGTGGTCGTGGTGGTCACGAGCGGCGCGAACAACGTCGACACGCGGAAACTCGCAACACACCGGGGGGTCCACCAGGCACGGATGGCAGACCCCGACGACGTCTCGGAGACGCTGGGGTGGTCGATTGGGGGTGTGCCGCCGTTCTGCCACGACACCGACGTTCCGGTGTTTCTCGACGAGTCACTGACCGACTACGACACCGTCTGGGCCGCCGCGGGCACCCCCGAGGCCGTGTTCCCGGTCCACCCGGACGCTATCGTCGAGCACGCGGACGCCGAGGTGGTCGAAATCGCGGAGTGACCGGCCCACCCCGGCGCTGACAGCTACGCTGGTTCCCCGTGGTCCAACCGGCCATCGACGACTGTGTCGAACCGTCGAACACCGCTGTGGTCGGCCGGGTCGAGCGTCTCCTCGGCCCCGGGATGGAGGATACCGGCCAGCAACTCGAGTGTCTCGACCAGTCGCGGGCCTGGCCGGTTCACGTACTGGTTACCGTCGACCAGGTACACCCGGCCCTGCTCGACCGCGGTCAGGTCAGACCAGCCCTGCCGTGCTGTGAGGTCCCCGACGTTTCTGACAGTCTGGTTCAGGCCGAACCCGCAGGGCGACGCGACCAGCACCTCGGGGTCGGAGGCCCGTATCTCCGACCACTCCCGCGGGCGAGAGCGCTCGCCGGGGTCGGCCAGTCCGTAACTCCCACCGGCCCGCTCGACCATGCCGGGCACCCAGTGGCCGGCGACCATCGCCGGGTCGAGCCAGTCAAGCACCGCCGTCTCCGGGCCGTCTGCCGGCGTTGCCCGCTCGACGCGCTCGATCCGTTTGCGGTACTCCGTGACTAGCTCCGCCGCGCGTTCCTCCCGACCGAACCGCTCGCCGATTCGCTCGACATCCGCGAGCACGTCCCCGAGACTGTGCGGGTCGGTGGTGACAACCGCCGTGTCGAGGTCCAGCTCTGTCACCGCTCTCCGGACGTTCGAGTCGTCCACCGCACAGACCTCACAGGTGCCCTGCGAGAGGATAACGTCCGGGTCCAGCGCCGCCAGGCGCTCGCGGTCCAGTTCGTACACCCCGCCCGTTTCCACCGCCTCGCCGACCTGCTCGTTTATCTCCTGACTCGTCCCGTCTGCGTCGACGCGGGCGTGGATGACTGTCGGTAGCGTCTGTGCCTGTGGCGGGTAGTCACACTCGTGAGACACACCCACCGGTTCGACGTTCAGGGCGTAACAGAGCTCCGTTGCCGAGGGCAGAAGTGAGATTACGCGCATACCACAGTCTTGGCGTCCAGCGTCTTAACAGGCCGGGACCGGCAGGGCGACCAGACCGGACCGGACCCGACCTACAGCGAGAAACGGTCGCGGAGCTGGTCGAACAGGTCGTCGCCGCTCTCGCTCTCGCCGGGTCCGACCACGTACTCCTCGACGGTGATGACCGTCCGTCCCCCGTCGGTGTGGACCTGGATGAGTTCGTCGGACTTGAGATTGCCGAGCGCCTCCTCGAGCGTATCGATGTCGGCGTCGACCGCAGTCCGGATTGCAAGCACTGTCATTCCGTCTCCGTTGCGCTCGGCGAGAGCGTCGAGCACCGCAACCTCTGTCTCGTCTCTGTCACGGTACTCGGGTTTCGCTCGCATCGGTACACTGTACGCAAGCGCGGGTCTTATAATCCGTGGCTGGATCCGCCGCCGGAGACTCGTACTGTCGGCTGTGACTTCGTGCAACGATTCGGCACCCCGGGGTGCCGAAATGTGCCATGGGCTTACAGCCGACTGTATCACCCCGTCTCGAACATGCCAGTGCTGAGATACCGCTCACCGGAGTCCCAGAACACTGTGACCACGAGTGGCTCCGGCCGCTCCCCCCGGAGTCGTCGGGCCACACGCTTTGCCGCGAGATTCGACGCGCCCGAGGACTGTCCGACCAGTATCCCTTCCTCGCTGGCCAGTCGTCGACACTCCCGCTCGGCGTCGTCGACGGTGACAGTCTCGACTCCGTCGAGCAGGTCCGTGTCGAGGTTCTCGCTGACAAAGCCCGGCCCCATTCCCTGGAACTCGGTTTCGCCCGGTGACTCCCCCGAGAGGACGGCGCTCTGGGCGGGTTCGACTGCGACGACCCGCAGGTCAGGAAACGACTCGCGGAGTCGCCGGCCGGTTCCGGTGATGGTCCCGCCGGTGCCGACGCCGGCCACGAGCGCATCCACGGCCCGGTCGCCCACCTGGTCGAGTATCTCCTCTCCCGTTGTCCGGTAGTGCGCGTCCGGGTTGGCGCTGTTCTCGAACTGGCGCAACTGGACGTGCCCCTGCTCGCGCTCGAGTTCGTCTGCCCGCTCGCGGGCCGCCGAGATATCACCCGCGACGAGTTCCAGGTCGGCACCGTAGGCCCGCATCACCTGGCGGCGCTCTTTCGACTGACTGGCCGGCATCACCAGCACCACGTCGTAGCCCTTTGCCGCGCCCACCATCGCCAGGCCGATTCCGGTGTTGCCACTCGTCGGTTCCACGAGCGTGTCGCCGGCATCGAGTTTTCCCGCCCGCTCCGCTGCCTCGACCATGCCACGCACCGGCCGGTCCTTTGCCGACCCGGCGGGGTTGAACGAATCCACCTTCGCAGCGATTGTTGTCCCCGGTGGACTGTCGACTGCCACGAGCGGTGACCCGATTGTCTCGAGAATGTTGTCGTTCACTGTTCGTTGCTACGTTGTCCGTGAATAAAAGCCGGCCTACTCCGGTCGATACTGCCGCGCTCATACTGTCGGCTGTCACTTCGTGGAGCGATTCAGCACCCCGGGGTGCCGAGGTGTGCCATGGGATTACAGCCGACAGTATCAGTCGTCGTCCGAGGCGTTGAACTGGTCGCTGCCCTCCCCGTCGAGCAGGTCGTCGGGGTCCTGGATGTCGGCGGTGGTGTCCCCCTGCTTGACCTTTTTGGCCTCCTCCTCCATCTCCTCCAGGTCGACTATCTCGTCCTCGTTCTCGAGTTCGCCCAGAATCTCCTGGATGTCGTCGAGTCCCAGCATCTCGCGGGTCTCCTCGTCGAACTCGAGCCCCTCGAGAACGTGGCCGTTCTCCTTTGCGTCGGCACCCTGCAGGTGCTTGCCGTACCGTCCGACGAGTGACGTCAGCTCCTGGGGCAGGACGAACTTCGTGGACTCGCCCTTGCCGATCTCCTCGAGGGTCTCCATCCCGCGCTCGATGACGGCGCGTTCGCCCATCGACTCGGCGGATTTCGCGCGCAACACCGTCGAGATGGCGTCACCCTGTGCCTCGAGAATCTGGGACTGCTTCTCACCCTGAGAGCGGATGATCTGGGACTGCTTGTCACCCTGTGCCTCCTCGATTGCGCTGCGTCGCTCACCCTGTGCCTCGAGAATCATGGCACGGCGGCGGCGCTCGGCGGAGGTCTGTTGCTCCATTGCCTGCTGGACGTCCTTCGAGGGGTTGACCTCCCGGACCTCGACGGACTCCACGCGGATACCCCACTCGTCTGTCGGTTCGTCCAGTTCGGTCCGTATCTTCGCGTTTATCTCCTGTCGCTTGTTCAGCGTGTCGTCCAGTTCCATGTCGCCCAGCACCGCACGCAGTGTCGTCTGTGCGAGATTCGAGACGGCCTTCTTGTAGTTGTCGACTTCGAGGAACGCCTTCTGTGCGTCCATCACCTTTATGTAGACAACAGCGTCGGCGATCACCGGCGAGTTGTCCCGGGTGATCGCCTCCTGTTTGGGCACGTCCAGCGTCTGTGTTCGCATGTCGAACGTGTACGTCTTCGTGACGAACGGCAACACGAAGTTCGGGCCAGGGTTGAGTAGCCCCTGGAACTTCCCGAAGCGTGTGTACGCGCGCTTCTCGTAGGCACGCACGATGACGATGCTCTGGTAGGCCGTCACCACTGCTATCAGGAACAGAACGACTGCCACCACCTGAAACACTGGTATGCTCGACCCACCGCCGGACAGCACGAGGTCTATCATAGCGTATGTACTTGGTAGCGACGGTTCAAAAAGGTTTCAGTCGGTCGGTCTCTGTCCGGTGTTCGGCCCGCGCTCGACGGCCTCAGTACCAGTCCAGGTCGGCGACAAAGGAACGCAGCATCGACCGGGTGACGTGGGGCATACAGACGATTCGCAGCTCGCCCGCACCGGTTTTCGAGACCCGCCAGCCACGCTCGCGGAGTTCGTCGGTCATCGGCACCGAGAGGTCGGCGGCGACCAGCGGCAGCTCCGGGCCGAACACCTCGTGACCGCGACTCTCGAGGGCGTCGGCGACCCACCGGGCGTTGTCCATCGCACGGTCGTACGCGTCGCTGTAGCCCGCCGGCCAGAGCGCCTCCATCGCGGCCACCGCGCTGGCCACGCCCGCGCCGCTGCGCGTGCCGGTCAGGGTCACCTGCGTGGCCGACTCCAGATACGGCGTGTCGATTGCGAGTTCGTCGAAAAGCGCCGTCTCCCGGGCGAGCAGTCCGCCGGCCGGAATCGCCGCCTGCCCCACCTTGTGGGGGTCTATGGTCATGGTGTCGATATCGGCGTGTTCGAACTGCCAGTCGTAGTCGGCAAAGGGGAGATAGAACCCGCCCCAGGCCGCGTCGACGTGACAGAGCGCGTCCGCGTCCGTCGCCAGTTCCGCGAGTGCGGGAATCGGGTCGACGGCACCGTACTCGGTGGAACCGGCCACACCGACGACTGCGACGGTATCTGTGTCCACGAGCTCAGTCATCGCCTCGACATCGGCGCGGTGGTCGGTGACCGGCCCACTCCGCAGTTCGACGCCGAGCACCTCGGCGGCCTTCCGGAAACTGAAGTGTGCACTCGTCGGCGCGACCACGTTCGGGTCGTCCGTCTCGGCCCGGTTACGGGCGATGCGAATCGCCTGTATGTTCGCCTCGGTGCCGCCGCTGGTGATGTAGCCCGCCGGGTCCTCGAGGCCGGCCACCGTCCCGAGCATCTCGACGGCCGTCGCCTCCATCTCGGTGACACTCTCGTACGTGCCAGGGTCACCGGGGTTCGTGGCGAGAAACCGCTCCGCTGCCTCGCGTGCCCTCGGGTGTGGCTCCGTACACATCGACGTGAGAACCCTGTCGAAATCCTGCGGTTCGCCACGGGCCTGCTGCATACCCCAACGAGGTGGCGACCCTTTTTAGTGATTTCGAGACTGTGAGAGGAGGGCACAGCGCGCTGTCGGGTCGCCGGGACACCCGGGCGCGCCGACGCTCCGGGAGGTTTACACACCTCCCCACCGAACCCCCGCGTATGTCGGACGCGTATCAACACTACATCGACGGTGAATGGCGAGACAGCGACGGCGACAGCTTCACGAGCGAGAACCCGGCAACGGGCGAGACACTCGGCCGGTTCCAGCGTGCGACCGACGAGGAGCCAGACCGGGCGGTGAGTGCGGCCGAGACGGCCTTCGAGGAGTGGCGCTCGCTGTCGCGTATCGACCGCGCGGAGTACCTCTGGGACATCTACCACGAACTCCGTGACCGCCACGAGGAACTCGGGCGGGCGGTCACACGCGAGTGTGGAAAGGAGATATCGGAGGGAAAGGCCGACGTGACCGAGGCCTGGCACATGGTCGAGTGGGCCGCCGGCGACGCCCGCCACCCGAAAGGCGACGTCGTGCCGAGCGAGATTCCGGCGAAAGACGCCTACATGCGGCGCAAACCACGCGGGGTCACCGCCTGTATCACGCCGTGGAACTTCCCGGTGGCCATCCCGTTCTGGCACATGGCGGTGACACTCGTCGAGGGCAACACCGTCGTCTGGAAACCCGCAGAGCAGACGCCGCTGTGTGGTCAGATCATCGCCGAGATGTTCGACGACGTGGGGGTTCCCGACGGGGTGTTCAACCTCGTGCAGGGCTTTGGCGACACCGGCGCGGCGATGGTCGACGACGACCGCGTCAGAACGGTGCTTTTCACCGGGTCCGCGGAGGTCGGCCACCAGATCGCCGAGGCCGTCGCGGGCGACCCGAGCAAGCGTGCGGCCTGTGAGATGGGCGGCAAGAACGCAATCGTCGTCACCGAGGAGGCAGACCTCGACATCGCCGTGCACGCGGCCGTGATGAGTTCGTTCAAAACGACCGGCCAGCGGTGTGTCTCCAGCGAGCGACTGGTCGTCCACACCGACGTGTACGACGAGTTCAAACAGCGGTTCGTCGAGGTGGCCGAGGAGAT
The DNA here is from genome assembly GCA_028275145.1 of Halovenus sp. Taxonomy (GTDB): domain Archaea; phylum Halobacteriota; class Halobacteria; order Halobacteriales; family Haloarculaceae; genus Halovenus. The sequence continues at coordinate 6,415 of JAQCNG010000052.1, forward strand.
TGCTGTCGGTGACCCGCTGGAGACGGAGACGTTCATGGGCCCGCTCATCGAGGCCGACCACGTCGACAAGGTCAGTAGTTACAACGACCTCGCGCGCACGGAGGGGGTGAACGTGCTGGTCGACCGGACGGACCTGCCCGACGCGGAGGTGCCCGACGGCCACGAGGAGGGCCACTGGGTCGGGCCGTTCGTCTACGAGGCCGACCCCGCCGAACCGCTGCGGTGCACACACGAGGAGGTGTTTGGCCCCCACGTCGCCCTCCTCGAGTACGACGGTGACATCGAGCGGGCAATCGAGATACACAACGACACCGACTACGGACTCGCCGGTGCGGTCATCTCCGAGGACTACCGCCAGATAAACCACTACCGCGACCACGCCGAGGTTGGACTCGCGTACGGGAATCTGCCCTGTATCGGGGCCGAGGTGCAACTGCCATTCGGCGGTGTCAAGAAGTCCGGCAACGGCTACCCCTCCGCCCGCGAGGTCATCGAGGCCGTCACCGACCGCACGGCCTGGACGCTGAACAACGACGAGGACATCGAGATGGCCCAGGGGCTCTCGGCGGACATAAAGACCCGCAAGGACTGACCGACCCCATCCGATCGGCGCCCCGTGCCCACCCACCGGTGACCCGAAACCCAATCGGGGTGAGTGCCGACGAGCGACCACATCCGGGTGAGTGCCGACGAGCGACCGCACCGTGGGTCAGTTGGCGACAGTGTTTTGTTTGCGAGGCCGAACATATCCGCACAGATGGTGACCCGGGACAGTAACAGCGGGAGCATCGACGAACTCGCCGACCCGGAGCAACTGCGGGGGCGAGACGACGTGCCGGACACGGAGGTGCGGCGGACACTCTCCGGGGAACCGTTCGAGGGCCTGCGGGAACACTACAGCAGCATCGACGGCGTCGTGCAGGTCGGTATCACCGCAGAGAACGGACGACTCCTGTTGCAGGGGTCGACAGAGTTGGGGGGGTGGGCACCGCCCGGCGGCGCGGTCCGCCCGGGTGAGGACTGGGTCGAGGCCGCACGCCGGGCGATGGAGACACAGACCGGGGTACCCGTCACAATCGACGCGGTCGAACGCTACGAGCGTCTCGTCTTCGAGCACGAGGACGACCCACAGCGGCAGTTCAGCGCGCCCGGTGTCTCGTTCAGCGCCTCCCCGAGCGACCCACCACCGGGGTTTCTCTCCGACCCCGACATCGCCGAGAACCCGCAGTTGCCCGACGACCACGACCGGACGTTCGCGTGGTTCGAGTCCGTTCCCGACGACGCCCGCCCGAACCACGTCGAACACATCGAGATGTTCCTGGGTTGACTCTCGCTCCAGTCGACGGTCAC
>JAQCNG010000060.1 GCA_028275145.1 Halovenus sp.
GCGACGACGACGGACTCGTCCAGGCGGCACTCGAAACAGAACGGCCGGCTGTCCGGGAGTGGGTGACCGACACGGTTGCCCGATACAGGGAGACGGCCACCCCGTTCACCCCAGCGTCGTACCTCGCAGACTGACTGTGAGACGGCCGGCACTCACACTGTGGACCGATTCCCGAGCCAGCACCGGACACTGATTCGGCCGGGTTGGGGTCTTCGAGGACAGCGGCGAAACGCGGTCCCGGCCGCCAGCGGCGGGCAGGTAACGCCACTGGGGCGTCGCGGGCCGCGGTTTCCGGGGAACCACCGCACTCAAGTATCCGGGACCACCCCAGCAGATATGGAGACAGTTCTCGTCACCGGCGCACTCGGGACACTCGGGCGGTGGACCGTCGAGGAACTGGCCGGGGAGTACGAGGTCATCGGTTTCGACCTGCAAGAGCCGGAGCGGTCGCCGTACGAGACGGTCGAGTACCTCGCGACCGATGTGACCGAGCAGGGTCCAGTCCTGGAGCTCTGCCTCGATATCGACCCGGACGCTGTTGTCCATCTGGCGGCGGTCCCGGGGGCCGGTCACCGCGCCGGCGGGGAGACGTTCGTCCACAACGTCGCGAGTACGTACAACGTGCTGACCGCCGCAGGGGAGGTCGGTGCGGACGTCGTCTGGAGTTCCAGCGAGGCCACCTACGGTGTCACGTACCGCGAGGAAGCCCGGCCGCTCGACTCCCTTCCGGTTGACGAGAGCCACCCACAGCGCCCGGAGGACGCCTACGGCACCTCGAAGGTAGTCGGCGAGATTGTCGCTGAACGCACCGTCAGACAGTACGGCGTTTCGGTCGCCTCACTCCAGCCCTCTTGGATTCAGGTACCGGGGGCCTACGAGACGGCCGCTGTCAGGGAGTCGTTCGACCTCACGAACCCGACGCCATCGGGCAGTCTGTGGTCGTATGTCGACGTGCGCGACGTTGCACGCATGGTCTGGTGTGCGCTCGACACTGACCTGTCTGGTCACGAGCGGTACGTTGCCGTCGCCGAGGACAACTACGTCGACCTACCGACCGACACGGCAATCGAGGCGGCGTGGGATGACAGCGCTCCCGACTGGGAGAGCAACGGTGACCAGGCCGCATTCTCGTCGGCAAAGGCCCGCCAGGAGCTGGGCTGGGAGCCGGCCCACTCCTGGCGCGAGGCCGAAACCGAACAGGTCGACCAGCCGGAGGTGAGACGATGACACTCGAAAACAGAACGGCAATCGTCACCGGTGCGAGCAGCGGCATCGGGCGGGCAATCGCAATCGAGTTCGCACGCGAGGGTGCGAGCCTCGCCCTCGCGGACGTTCGCGAGGAGTCCCGTCTCCCCGACGACGACCGGACGACACTGGCGCTCATCGAGGAGGAGGGCGGCAGTGCCATCTTCCAACGCACGGATGTCACCGACGAGGAAAGCGTCGAACGGCTGGTCGAACAGACTGTCGAGGCACATGGCGGCGTCGACATCCTCGTCAACAGCGCGGGCATCACCAGTGACAGCCCTGTCCACGAACTGACCGAGTCGGAGTGGGACCGCGTCCACGACGTCAACGTAAAGGGTGTGATTCGGTGCTCGAAACACGTACTCGAGCACCTCCGCGAGAGCGACCACGGCCGGATAATCAACATTGCCTCCCAGCGGGGACTGCGGGGGGGTGGCGACACCGAGAAGGCAGCCTACGTCTCCTCGAAGGGGGCGGTGACGAGTCTCACCCGGCAGATGGCGCTGGACTACGGTCCCGAAGGGATAGCGGTGAACGCCATCTGTCCGGGACCGGTCGAGTCGGGGATGACCCCCATCGAGAGCGACGCGGACGAGGCACAGCTCCTGGACGGGATTCTCACACCGTTTGTCGGCCAGCCGGAGGATATTGCGCCGGCTGCGGTCCTGCTGGCAGGTGATGGTGGTCGCTACATCCACGGTCACAACCTCGTTGTCGACGGCGGCTACCTCCTCGAGTGACTCACGTCGGCTCTTCCGGAGCCGACCCCACACAGTGGTGTCGTTGCCACAGACCCCGGTGTCCCGAGCCTCGCCCGCGACGGCCACGAACGAGCGCGTTACATTAGGAACAGCGCGAGAGCACCCTGTCAGTCCGGCGGTGCCTGGCTCCTGCCAGTCAGGCGGTTCTGACTCCGGCCCGAAACCGAGCGGGCGTCGACACCGACGCCGCCGGGCGGGTACGCAAGGCCGACTCCGAGGATGACCGCGCCACCGATTACACAAGGGTTACCTCTCTCGTGTAGCAAGATAGGGTGTCGATGATATCAGCCACGCTCACAGTTGTATCTGAGGCGAGTGCCACGCTGTCTACCGTCCCAGTTATCGGTGTCGAACTGGGGCAGACAGGGTTCACTGTAATCGGCATCCTCGGGATTCTCGTGCTTCTGGTGGGGTCGGG
>JAQCNG010000064.1 GCA_028275145.1 Halovenus sp.
GCGGTCACCAACTGGACGGTCCCGGTGTCCTCGATTTCGAGCGTGTGAGCGAGTCGTTCGACAACCTCCTTTCCGGCGGGCTCGTCACCGTGGATACCCCCGACGATTGCAACGCGTGGTCTTCCGTACCCACGCTCGACCAGTTTCATAGGATTATTATGACCACGGGCCAATATATCATAATCGGTTCGCATCGGTCCACTGACCCGCCGTGACCACCTAAACTGGGCTGTCCCGGGAGTCGTTCTTGCCGGGCGAGACCCCTCTCGTACGGTCGTGCGTGACTGTTTAGCGCTACGGTGTGACTGACTGGGCGTTTCAGCCTGTGAACCGATCGAGACCGCCACCCAGTGCTGAAGATAATCACGCACGACCGTATCAGGGCAGGTGGAACTCGATTGCGGCGCCCTGGCCGAAGCCGACACACTCGGTTGCGAGGCCGAGTTCGGCGTCGCGGTGGTTCATCTCGTGGACGAGCGTCACGGGCAGGCGCGCGCCGCTGGCCCCGAGCGGGTGACCCAGCGCGATTGCGCCGCCGTTGACGTTGTACATGTCGTCGTCGAAGCCGAGTTCACGCTGGCAGTACAGGCACTGGCTGGCGAAGGCCTCGTTGAGTTCCACCAGGTCGTAGTCGGCGGGGTCACGGCCGTACCGTTCCTCCAGTTGCCTGACAGCCGGCACCGGACCGATACCCATCACCGTCGGGTCGACACCGGCGACGCTGTGATTGCCCACCTCGGCGAGGATATCCAGCCCGTGGTCCGCGGCGAACTCACGGCTGGCGAGCATCGTCGCGGACGCGCCGTCGGATATCTGCGAGGCGTTGCCCGGCGTGACCGTCCCGTCGGATTTGAACACCGTCGGCAGGTCCGCGAGTTTCTCGGCGGTCGTCCCCGGACGGATGCCCTCGTCCTCCTCGACGGTCCCCTCCTCGGTCTCGATCGGGACGATCTCCTCCGCGAACCGGCCAGACTCGGTGGCCGCGGCGGCTCGCTGCTGGCTCCGGGCGGCGTACTCGTCCTGTTCCTCGCGGGAGATGTCGTACTCCTCGGAGACCGTTTCGGCGGTCATCCCCATCTGGAGGTCGAAGACATTGTACTCGTTGTTCATTCCGGGGTGGATGTTCCCCATGTTGTCACCCATCTCGACGCGACTCATCGACTCCACGCCGCCCGCGATGACACAGTCGCGCTGGCCGGCCGCGATTGCGTCCGCGCCGCGCATCACCGCCTCCGCCGAGGAGGCACACCACCGGTTGATTGTCGTGGCCGGCGTCGGTTCGCCCAGCGCAGAGAGCAACGCGATGACCCGCGCCATGTTGTTGCCCTGCTCGCTTCGCTGCTGGGCACAGCCCCACAGCAGGTCGTCGACGTGCTCACCGGTCAGCCCTGTGCGGTCGAGCATCTCGTCGACCAACGGAATCGAGAGGTCCTCGCTGCGCACCCCCGCAAGCGCGCCGTCCTCCTTTCCCTGCGGTGACCGTACCGCCTCCACGACGACTGGTGTGTGTGCCATGCCTCGTTCCTGCACCGGCGCGATATTAAATCACCTGTTTTGTCGGTCCGCTGACCGTCCGTCACCGGACAGTCGTCCGGTTTCTCACGGTCCTCCGGAACTGTTGTTCGTGGCGTTGCTACTCACGAACGTCTGTCTGACAGTATGAGAGCGGTGGTGTGAGGCCCACACGCCGGCCCCCGGGTCCGTCCGCGGGCACAACCCATATGTCCCGCACTCACCTCCACACAGGTATGTCAGACACCAGCGGTCCGGACGACAACGCCGGGCCCGGCGACGACCCCGACCCGGCCCCGGTCACGGCCGGGTCGCCCGACAGCCCAATCACAACCACCGGCACCGACCACATCACGGTCTGGGGGAGCAACACCGAGGACACCATCGCGTTCTACCGCGACCTGCTCGGTATGCCGCTCGTGCTCCGGCAGCCGAACCTCGACGACCCCTCCCAGACACACCTGTTTTTCGACACCGGCGACGGCACCATCCTCACCGTCTTCGTCAGCGACAGCCGCGACTCCGAGCCCCGCCCCCAGCGAACCGGGACCGGCGGTGTCCACCACCTCTGTTTCAACGTTGCCCCCGACCGGTTCCGGGCGGTCCAGACCGCGCTGGAGCAGGCCGGCCGGTCGTACAACCGATTCGACCGGGGTGTCTTTCTCTCGCTGTACACCCGCGACCACAACGGTCTCATCATCGAACTGACCGCCGACAAGTTCGACATCCCCGACGGGCGGAGAGGGGAGGTGCTCGCGGCGGCACAGCGGGTCCGCGAGCGCGAGGGCGCGGAGTACGCACAGACAGAGCACATGGCGGCCGCGCTCGAGGAACTCGGCATCGAGGTCAGCCCAAACGACCTGCCAGACGCCGATAGCGGCGTCGGTGGCGTCGAGTAGCGGGGACGAAATTAAGAGGGTAGGGTGCGTACAGTCGGGCGAGCGCCCGCCGTCGAGACGGTTGGTACGAGACACGAACCCATGAACGAGACACCAGAGTCAGACGAGAATCGGTCGGAACCGGAGGACCCCGAGAACAGCGAGACCGACGAGAGCAGACGAACACACCTGTCAGAGATAGAGGACGGCTGTGGCTGTGCGGAGGTCTGGGAGCACCTCTCGGAGCACCGGCGGACAACTGACGACTGACGGGCGGGGGTGGGCCGGCCCGGACGGTTTGTTCAGTCTCGACGCAGACCAGTTCACCGGGTCCCGGTAGACACGGGTCAGTTCACCGGGTCCGGGTGTCCCTCTCTCTCGACGAGTGCGCGCAGCTGTGCGCGCTGTGTTTCGAGTTGTGGGGTGAGTTCGGCGTACACGCGCTCGAACATCGCCTCCGGGTCGGGGCGCGGTTCGCTCTCGGCGGCGGCAATCGCCTCGTCGAGTTCCGCCGTGGCCTCGGCCTCGATTGTGTCTGTCCGGTCGTCGTCGAGCACGTCGCCCGCACGGAGCCACTCCTCGTAGCGTGCGACCGGGTCCCGGGTCCGCCAGTCGGGCAGGTCGGCCTGGCGGTGCTCGTACCGGGAGGGGTCGTCGCTCGTGGTGTGGGCCCCCTGCCGGTAGGTGAGACTCTCGACCATCACCGGTTCGCCCTCGCGGGCCCGCTCCAGGGCCGCTGTGACGACCTGTTCGACGGCAATCGGGTCGTTGCCGTCCACGCGGACACCGTCGAAGCCGTAGGCCTCGGCCTTCTGTGCCAGCGTTGCGCTCGCGGTCTGTCGCTGTGTCGGCAGCGAGATCGCCCAGCCGTTGTTCTCACAGAAAAAGACCACCGGCGCATCAAAGACGCCGGCGAAGTTCATCCCCTCGTGGAAGTCGCCCTCGGAGGTGGCACCGTCGCCGAAGTACGCACAGACGGCGTGGTCGGCGTCGCGGTAGTCCGCGGCCATCGCGGCGCCGGCGGCGTGGGGAATCTGTGTCGCAATCGGAACCGACTGGGGAAAGTCCCGCACGTCGTTGTCTGTCAGTGTGTGCCGGCCGCGACGAAAGAGCAGGATGTCGCGCATCGGAACACCCCGGACGAGTTGCATCGCGTTCGCCCGGTAGGTGGGAAACAGCCAGTCGTCGGCCGCGAGGGCGTGGGCCGCGCCGACCTGGGAGGCCTCCTGGCCACGGAACTGGGGGTAGCCGCTCATCCAGCCGCGGCGCTGGAGCGACAGCGCCCGCTCGTCGAACTGGCGCGCCCGAATCATGTCGCGGTACAGCGCACGCGCCGACTCCTCGCTGACGTCCGCCGACGCAAACGACTCCGACGCGATGACCCGGTGCATACCTGCACATCTCACGCCGACATTATAAACCGCTCGTGTCGCAACGCAGGACAGTCAGTGCACTCACACAGGGCGAGACGGCCGGACCGTGGTCACCCGAACTGCTCGTCGTAGAGCGCCTGGGCGTGTTCGATTGCCTCGTATGCGGCCTGTCGGCCCTCGAACCCCAGCGTCTCTGTCTCCTTGCCGGGCTCCAGATTCTTGTAGGTCTCGAAGAACTCGCTTATCTCCGTCCGGGTCTGCTCGGTCAGGTCCTCGAGGTCCTCGACGTGGTCGTACCGGGGGTCCTCCCGGGGGACGGCGATGACCTTGTCGTCTTTCTCGCCGTCGTCGTCCATGCGCATGAGCGCGACCGGGCGGGCCTCGATAACACAACCCGGGAACGTCTGGTCCTCGACCAGCACGAGCACGTCGAACGGGTCGTCGTCGTCGTAGTACGACCGGGGAATGAACCCGTAGTCGCTCGGGTAGTGGACGTTGCTGTGGAGCACCCGGTCGAGCACCACGCCCGGCAGGTCCTTGTCGTACTCGTACTTGTTGCGCTCGCCCTTGAGACACTCGACGACCGCGTAGATCTCCTCAGGTGGGTTCGGTC
>JAQCNG010000067.1 GCA_028275145.1 Halovenus sp.
CACTCGGGGAGTTTGTTGTTCTGGTCGTACTCAGACGGTTTGTCGTCCGCTGGACTGTTCTCGTAGTTCCAGTGGACGTGGTTGTAGAGTTGGCGATGAACGTCAAGATGGTGTTCCAGCCTGTCCGCTGCCTCTTGGGTCGGGTAGGCACGGTAGCGGTGACTGTACTCCATCGCTGTCTCCTGATTAGCGATGTGTTCACTTAATGGTTTGTATCACGAGTTGTCGGCTTCATCCCCGACCACGGTGGGTCGGGGTATTCGCCTCGCAAACCAGTATAAATCGGTCGAACACCGTCGCTCCGGGGTATCACGCTCTCGAGCAGTGGGTCGTGTCGCGCGCTCGAACAGCCCGGTCCGAGGCGTCAGTTTCGAACGGCTTTTTAATTCGGGTGGCCCACAGACGTGTATGGCGACGGAAACGGGCGAGGGGACGCCCGAGGAGTCAGCGGAGTCCGGCAGCGACAGTTCGGCGGACGTCTCGCCGGCCGACGAGGCCCCGCTCACGGGTGACGCCGCGCCGGACACCGGGGCCGAGGAGGAGAGCGACGGAACCTACAGCCAGTTCACCCGGTCTGTGCTCGTTACCTCCAGTTCGACACTGCTCGGGATGGTCGCCGGCATCGCCTCGACGCTGTTTGCGACCGAGATGGTCGGTTCGACGCCACAGCCGGACTCACTGCTCGGGTTCGGCATCATGATGGCCGCAGTCTTCGCGCAGTTTCCGCTCTACTCGGTTATCGGCCTCGAACCCGAGGAGTTCGAAACAAAGACACAGCTCTACGTGTTCGCCATGACGTTTTTCATGTGGTTCATCACGTGGACGGTGTTGCTGACCACGCGGGGACTCCTGTAACGATGGCCGAGGACAGCATCGCGGTGGTGGACCTGGAGAAGTGCCAGCCCGACAGATGCAACTACGAGTGTGCGAACTTCTGTCCGCCAAACCGGACGGGAAAGGAGTGTATCATCACCCGCGAGGACCGTTACGAGGAGGGTGAGCCCTACCAGGGCAACTCTGACCAGATATGGATCTCCGAGGAGATCTGTCTCGGCGAGTCCTGTGGTATCTGCGTCGAGAAGTGCCCGTTCGACGCGATTCAGATAATCAATCTCCCCCAGGAACTCGACGACGAGCCGGTCCACCGGTTCGGCGAGAACTCGTTTGCGCTGTACGGTCTGCCGGCCCCCGAGGAGGGCCGCGTGACCGGCATCCTCGGTCCGAACGGCATCGGCAAGACCACCGCCGTCCACATCCTCGCGGACGAGCTCGCGCCGAATCTCGGTCGGATCGGCTCCGAACCCGACTGGGACGAGATACTCGACAACTACCGTGGCACGGCCCTGCAGGAGTATCTGGAGGCGATGCGCGCGGGTGACGTGACCGTAGCGCGCAAACCCCAGTACGTCGACCGCATCCCCGACCAGTTCGACGGCCCGACCCGGGAGTTGCTCGACCGCACCGACGAGCGGGGGGCGCTCGACTCGCTCGTCGAGCGCCTCGATATCGGGCCCGTCGTCGACCAGCCTATCGACACGCTCTCGGGCGGTGAGCTCCAGCGGGTCGCACTCGCCGCGGCGCTCGCGCGCGACGCCGACTTTTACTTTCTGGACGAGATAACCCCGTATCTCGACATCAGCCAGCGGATGACCGCGGCGCGACTCGTCCGCGAACTCGCCGAGGAGGCGGGCCGGTCGATGCTGGTGGTCGAACACGACCTCGCCATCCTGGACCTGCTGGCCGACGCCATCCACATCGGCTACGGCGAACCCGGCGCGTTCGGCGTCGTCACGCCGCCGAAGTCGGTCAAGTCCGGCATCAACGAGTATCTCTCGGGGTATCTGGAAAACGAGAACATGCGCATCCGCCAGTCGACTATCGAGTTCGAGGAACACGCCCCCCGACCCGGGTCGACCGGCAGGGCCGTTGTCGAGTATCCCGACATCGAGAAAAGCTACGGCGAGGGGGAGTTCTCGCTCTCCGTCGAGGGCGGTGCGATACGCGAAAGCGAGGTGCTCGGCGTGGTCGGCCCGAACGGCATCGGCAAGTCCACGTTCGCCAAACTGCTGGCCGGCCGCCTCGACCCCGACGTGGGGGCCGTCGACGCCGCGCTCGATATCGCGTACAAGCCACAGTACATCGAAATCGACCAGCCGATGCGCGTGGACACGTTCCTCTCGTCTATCACGGACGAGTTTGGCTCGTCGTACTGGAACACCGAGATTGCACAGCCGCTCCAGCTCGACCCGGTGATGGAGCAGAGTCTCACCGACCTCTCCGGGGGCGAGCGCCAGCGGGTTGCCATCGCGGCCTGTCTCTCGGAGGACGCGGACCTCTACCTGCTCGACGAGCCCTCCGCACACCTCGACGTCGAACAGCGGGTGCGGGCCACGTCGGCAATCCGGCGCTACACCGAGAACCACGACGCGACGGCGATGGTCATCGACCACGACATCTACATGATCGACCTGCTCGCCGACCGACTGCTCGTGTTCGACGGCGAACCGGCAGCGGCGGGCCACGCGGCCCCGCCACAGGGGATGCGCGAGGGGATGAACGCCTTTCTCTCGAACCTGGATATCACATTCCGGCGCGACGAGCGCACCTCCCGCCCGCGCATCAACAAGCCGGACAGCCAACTCGACCGCGAACAGAAAGCCGCCGGCGAGTACTACTACGCCCCCTGAGGCCCCGCGACTGGCCTGGCGATTTATCCATCGGGACGCCCAACAGCCGGCAATGATAACGCTGAGTTCCGACTTCGGCTGGCCGTACCCCGCCGCGATGAAAGGTGTCATCCTCCAGCGCACCGACGCCCGTCTGGTGGATGTCACCCACGAGTTCCCCCGGCAGGACGTCCGGGCGAGCGCGTTCTGGCTCCGCGAGGTGCTGCCGTACTTTCCGTCGGCGGTCCACCTGGCCGTGGTCGACCCCGGCGTCGGCACAGACCGGGCCGCGCTCGTTGTCCGGGCAGGCGGGCACGCGCTGGTCGGCCCCGACAACGGCGTGTTGCTCCCGGTGGCGCGCGAACTCGAGGCCCGGGCGGCGTCGCGCGACGACAGTTCGAGCTCCGCGGAGGCGGACCCGTTCGAGGTGTTCCGTGTCGCCGAGCGCTCGGCGGACGAGGGGCCACCGGCCCCGGGGAGTGACTGGCCGCCCGCACCCGCGAGTTCGACGTTCCACGGGCGGGACGTGTTCGCGCCCGCGGCCGGCCGTGCCCACCGAATCGGCATCGACACGCTCCAGGAGGACCCCGGGTTCGAGCGGGTCGAGAACTTCGAGGACCTGCAGTTCCCGGCGGCAACGCCCCGGGCCGACGGCGCGACGGGCGAGGTGCTGGTCGTCGACGGGTTCGGCAACGCCATCACAAACATCCCGGGTCGGGTGGTCCGCGAGCGACGCGGCACAGACATCACCGTGAACGGCGAGCGCGTGCCGGTCTGTGACACCTACGCCCGCCGGGACCCCGGCGAGCGACTCGTCACTGTCGGCAGCCACGGCAACGTCGAACTCGCGGTCAACAGAGGCCGGGGTGACGAACTGTTCGGTGTCGACG
>JAQCNG010000069.1 GCA_028275145.1 Halovenus sp.
GGGACTGTCGGCGCTGGCACCGCGGCGCTGTTGCTCGACCTGCGGTACGGCGAGTCGTCGGTGGTCCTCGGGTTCGCGCTCGGCGTTGCGGTAGTCGGGCTGGCGCTTGCTATCGGCCTGCTGGGCTGGACGGCCCTCTCCGGGGTCGATGGGGGTTCGCTGTACCCCGCCGCCACGGGAGTCCTGTCGGCCTCGATGCTCACCGCCGGTGTCGCGAGCAACTACTCGGGTGGGGAACCACGGACGGTACAGATTGTACTCGCCGCTGCTGGCGTGTTGATGATTGTCGGCTTTGCGTTGCTTTTCATCTCTGAACTCACCGCAGCGGAGTCGTGACGAACAGCTGGTGATGCCCGTCTCGGTCAGGTGGCGTGTCGCGCCGACCCGCCGGCGCTCAGACCTCCTCGACCCGTCGGGAGCAACGCAGACAGAGGGTGTCGGGCCCGCTCCAGTTGACGTCGGTCGAGCCACAGGCCGGACAGCGGTAGGCGTCGGTGTCGTAGGCGGTCGACCCGCGGGGCGCGGCCAGGTAGCCGTCGTCGACGGTCCGTTCGACGAGGCCGGGCATCCGCCGGCGCTTGTACTCGGCGCGGTGGGCGAGAAACTCCCCCGGCCGGTCCGGGTCTGTCCCGTGCAGGTCCGACCAGGTGATCGCTATCTCGCCGTTGTCCTGACCGCGTGCGAGCTGTTTGATCGGCTTGGCAGCCGCTTGGAAGAGGGGTGTCGTTCCCCGGCTCTGGGGGTCTTCGATGACGTCCGCGGCGTCCTCGTAGGCCGTACTCGCGGTGCTGTAGGCGTCGGCCGCGCCGTCGAGACCGGCGACCGCCCGGAAGTCGGCGACGAACTCCCGGAAACAGGCCGCCTGCACCGGCCCGGCCTGTGCCGCCAGGTCACCGGCGACAGCGACACCCGCGACCCCGCGTCTGCTCGCCCGGGCGTCGGCCCCTGCGACGCGGTAGGCCGCCGTCGCCGTGACCAGATACCCGAGTCCGACACCGACCCAGCCTCGCTCGCCGGGGTCGAACGTATCGACCGCCTCCTCCTCCCGCGGGTCTGCGAGCACCCGCCAACCGGCTCGCGTGTACTCGTCGCCCGCGCGGCTGTACTCCCTGTCCGCGACTGCGGTGATCGCGGCGTCCCGGTGGCCGCCGTCTGCTGTTCCCATACCTCCTCAACGGGACGGGTACTCACAAGCCTACTGCTCCCGGCCGAGGACCACGGACCCCACGCCCCCCCGCGCACCACACTCTCGACGACCAGACGACATCTGTCGTCCGGTGTCAGCCCGTGGTGGTTCGCTCGGTGTCGACGACAGTCAGGTCCTTGTCGACCACGAGGGTCAACTGGTCACCGTCGACGGCGAACGAGACACTCGCCCGAAACGGGTCGGTTCCTTGCACCTGCCCACAGTCGCGTCCGAGCTGTCTGAGATCGAGGAGTGACTGCTCTTGCAGGTTGATACCGTGGTCGTAGTAGAACGCGACCGTCTCGGGGTGGTCGAGCAGTGTGTAGTTCAACAAACCCTGTGGCTCTATCCCACACTGCTTGCACTCGTAGCGCACAACGGGAAGACTCTCCGGACGTCCGACCGTCTTCTCGTGTTCGGACTCCCCTTCCTCCCAATCCTCCGAGTCGACGGCCCGGCAGACAGTCTGCTCGACCGGTCCGTCACACAACGAACAGAACCCACTGTCGATACTCTCGAGGGTCACCCGCATGTACTCGGCGGCAACCTTCGGGATGTCTGCGCGGTCACAGCCGACGAACGCACTCGGCGGCACGGAGAACCGTGCCTTCACCGGACAGGTGTCACACTCTACGCGGGCCTGTTCGTCCTCGTAGTAGAACATCCGTGTCCCGCCACAGAACCCACACGGCTGGTCTATCTCTATGGGCTCCATCTCTCCGGTCATGGTGTAGGAGCCCGCCTCGATGGCGCCGTTTATCTGCCGTCCCGCTGTCGTGAGCACGTACCCCTGGTCGGTTTTCTCGACGAACTGGCTGGTGAGTTTGTCGAGGTGGTAGTTGAACTGCCCGGAGTCTCTGAGACCGACGGCGTC
>JAQCNG010000071.1 GCA_028275145.1 Halovenus sp.
GTCGACCCCGAGGATCTGGTGAAACTCTCCTCGAACGAGAACCCGTTCGGACCGAGTCCCGCCGCAGTCGAGGCTATCCACGAGGCAGCAGCGGGTGTCCACACGTATCCAAAGGCGGTCCACACGGACCTGATGGCCGCCGTTGCCACAAAGTGGGGCGTCGAACCCGGGCAGGTGTGGCTCTCGCCCGGTGGCGACGGCTTTCTCGACTACCTCGGTCGGGCGATGCTCGACCACGACGACCGGGTGCTCGTTCCCGACCCTGCGTTTGCCTACTACGGGATGAGCGCCCGCTACAACGGTGCGGTCGTCGACCGGTACAGTCTCCACCGCGAGGAGAACTTCGCACAGACCCCCGAGACAGTGCTCTCGGACTACGACGGCCACCGTCTCGTCTACATCACCAGCCCCCACAACCCGACCGGGTCGGAGATGTCCCTCGACGACGTCCGGAGAGTTGCGGACCGGACCGACCCCGAGACGCTGGTGCTCGTCGACGAGGCCTACGGCGAGTTCACGACACGGCCCTCCGCGCGGCGACTGCTCGAGGAGCGTGACGACGTCTGCGTGTTGCGGACGTTCTCGAAGAGCCACGGACTGGCGGGGTTACGGGTCGGCTACGGACTGGTCCCGGCGGGGTGGGCGGACGCCTACAACCGGGTCAACACACCCTTTGCGGTGAACACGCTCGCCTGCAGTGCTGCACTGGCCGCCCTGGAGGACGACCAGCACCTCGAGCAGGCGGTCGAAACCGCACGGTGGGCCCGCGAGTACATGCACGAACACCTCGACGCGCCGACCTGGGAGAGCGGCGGGAACTTCGTGCTCGCGGAGGTGGGCGACGGCGAGGCGGTGGCGGCGGCGACACAGCGCGCGGGTGTCATCATCCGTGACTGCACGAGTTTCGGACTGCCAGACTGCGTCCGGGTGACCTGTGGCACCCGGGAGAGTATGCCCGAGGTGGTCGACACGATAAACAACGTGCTCGCGGGAGGAATCGCGGAGTAAGGATGCGCGTCGCAGTGACCGGCACTCCGGGGACCGGCAAGACAACCGCAACCGACCTCGCGGAGACACCCCTCTCGACGGTCCATCTCAACGACGCCATCCACGAGCACGAACTCACCGCGGGCCACGACGAGGAACGCGACTCGGCAGTCGCCGACATCGACGCTGTCGTGGACTGGCTAAACGGCCGGGACGACATCCTCGTCGAGTCGCATCTCGCCCACCACGTCCCCGCCGACCGTGTCGTCGTCCTCAGATGTCACCCCGAGGAACTTGAGAGACGGCTGCAACGGCGGGAGGAACCGCCCGAAACCGTCGCCGAGAACGCGGAGAGCGAGGCGCTCGATATCGTCCTCGCCGAGGCTGTCGACCGGCACGGGCGAGAACAGGTCTACGAGGTCAACACGACCGACCGTGACCCTGCGTCCGTTGCTGCCGACGTCGCGGCGGTGGTCGCAGGCGAGCGCGAACCGACCGCCGGAACGGTTTCGTTCGTGGACTACCTATGACACTCGACGGGCTCCGACCGCTCGCAGACAGGGTGATACGCCCGTTTATCTCGGGCTCGAAACGCGCCGGGCTCACCCCCGACGCGGTGAGTCTGCTCGCTCTGCTCGCGGCGTTCGCGGCGGCCGGAAGCTTCTATCTGGCGGGCGAGACGCGATTCGCATACCTGCTCGGCGCACTGCTCGTGTTCTGCAACGGGATGCTGGACCTGCTCGACGGCGCGCTCGCGCGCGAACTCGACACCTCCTCGTCGGCCGGTGACCTGCTCGACCACGTGCTCGACCGCTACGCCGATATCGCCGTCGTCGCGGGGCTGGCCGCCGGTATCGGGGCGTTCGCGCTCGGGTTCGCGGCCGTCACCGGGGTGTTGATGACATCCTACCTCGGCACGCAGGCCGAGGCAGTGGGGCTCGACCGGGTGTACGGCGGACTGCTCGGACGTGCGGACCGGCTGGTGCTGGTCGGCCTGGTGGCGACTGTCGCCGCCTTCGGCGACTGGACGCTCCAGGGGCTGTCCCTGGTCGGCTGGCTGCTCGTCGTGTTCGCCGCCGTCGGCCACCTGACCGCGCTCCAGCGGTTCTACTACGCACGCCGCGACCTGGGCTGAACCGTCTCATACTGTCGGCTGTAACTTCGTGGAACGATTCGGCACCCCGGGATGCCGAAATATGCCATTGGATTACAGCCGACAGTATCAGCCCGACTCCGCTGGCACACGCGGCCACCGCCGGAACAGGCGTGTAGTCACCGCCGGAACGGTACGTACCTTCGACCGCACGCGCGAGCGGGGGAAACCAAGCGGGGGAAACCAAGCGGGAGAGAGCCAGCGTACGATTTATCCGGTATGCTCTCGAAGAACGGGTATGGTCCAGTGTGAGATGTGCGGGACAGAGACTGCGGACCCGAACCGTATAAAAGTCGAGGGCGCGGAACTCGACGTCTGCGACGAGTGTACCGACTTCGGGACCGAGTTGAACACGGGAGAGGACTCCTCGTCGAGTTCGACGAAGTACTCGACATCCAGCGGCGGTTCGAGCACTGGGAGTTCGGGCAGGTCGGGCTCGACGAGCACCGGCACGACGAGCACCGGCGGCGGTGGTGGCGGACACAGCAACGACATCTACGAGGATGTCGACGAACTCGCCCAGGACTTCGACAGACAGATACGGAAGGCACGCGAGCGCGCCGACCTGACACAGTCGGAGCTGGCACAGCAACTCAACGAGAAGGCCAGTCTCATCCGCAAACTCGAACAGGGTGATACGCTCCCGACCGACAACCTCCAGAGCAAGCTGGAGCGGTACTTCGATATCGACCTCACGGCGGGTGGCGGCGTCGACGCGGACGAGTGGGAGAGCGACAGTTCCACCGGCGAGTACACGCTCGGTGACATGGTCGAACGAAAGGACTGAGCCGACAACGGGCGAGATTCGGGGGCGGTGAGGGACCGAAAGAGAATTACTCCGCGCGGGCAGAACTCGGCACATGGTCGAAAACGTCATCTGGCCGGCGTATCTCGACGCGAACCTGTCGCGCTCCGAGGGGCGACGGGTGCCCGAGGACCTCGCAGTCGAGGAGCCGACAATCGAGGAGATTGCCCGCGCGGTCAAACAGGTGGGCTACGATATCGAGGTGAACCGGGACAAGACCTACTCCCGCGAGTACGAACCACGGGGGCAGGTGCTTGTAAAGGACGCCGGCGACGCCAGCAAGAGCGACCTCCTGCAGGCAACGGCGGCCTATCTCGGCGCGATACGGGCATGAGACGCGCTGGCACCGTCGTCGGCACCGCTCAGAGTGTCGCGGTCGTCCGCAACACCGACGACCAGTTTCCCGACGTCGGAACGGAACTGGTCGACGAGCGACTCGACCCTGTTGGCGAGGTTGTGGACGTGTTCGGACCCGTCGACCAGCCGTATCTCGCAGTCTCCCCGCCACCGGACCGTACTGTTGCTCGACTCGTCGGCGATGTCGTCTACGCGCGGTGACCCGCCCCGCGGGTCGGCACGGTCGTGTCCGCACGCCGATCCTGCCCCGCGGGTCCGCGGTCAATCCCGGGGGTGGCTGTCGATGTCGTCGAGAACGGAGCCGGTGAGTTCACGCTGTGACTCCAGGCCGGTCTCGACGGACAGACGACCGGTGTCGAACAGGTCACGCTGGACGTCGAGGGCCAGAGCGAACCGGGGCATCAGTCGTCGTCGCGTTTGCGTTTGACCGGGAACACGACCGCCTGCACGATGTCACCCTCCTCGATGTCCAGGGTCTCACGCTCCGCGTCGGGGATGCTGATGCGCCCGCCGCTCTGGACGCGGGTCTTGAACGTGGCCGTCTGACTCATTGCCCCGAGCTGGTTCATATCCATGCCCGCACCCGAGCCAGTTCCGGCCCCGAGCATCTGTCTGACCAGTTCCTGCTGGGTTTCGACTGCCTGCTCCCCGGTCTCTGCGAACAGCTTGAATACGTCCGGCGGCCCTGAGTACCCCTGGTCGTCGTCTGACATCTGTTGAGTTCGGGTACTTCCCACCGAGATATAAAGGTTGTGAGAGAACCCCACTCTGAACCACCTGGTGGTACGTGATGGCGACCCACCGTTCACCGGCCCGTCGAGACTGCCGGCAACTCATACTGTCAGCTGTAAGCCAATGACACATTTCGGCACCCCGGGGGGCCGAATCGTTCCACGAAGTTACAGCCGACAGTATCAGTGTTCCCGTCGTCGTCAAGTCGGTCCGGAACCGCTCCGAACTGACCGGTCTGGAACCGGTCCAGCCTGACCGGTCTGGAACCGCTCCGAACCGACCGGTCCGGAACCGGTCCAGCCTGACCGGTCCGGAACCGCATCGACCCGGTCTGGGACCGCTGAAATCACAATAATTAATGCTCTACTTCCCCGAAAAGTCGTAGTTCAGATGAGCACGGACCAGCAACTCGATGTGGAGTACATAGAGGAGTACCGGGAGGATGTCGACCGTCCTCTCTGGCAGTTGTTCCAGCGGTACGGGCACGGGAGCAGGCGGTGGTTCGTCCTGGGTATACTCGCCTCTATCGGCACCCGATTTGCCTCGCTGGTTCCACCGGTGTTGCTGGGGGTGGCTATCGACGCCATCTTCCGGGAGGACCAGGCGTTCAATCTCCCGGCCGTCCCGCAGTCGTGGCTCCCTGAGGCGACGATGGCACAGTTCTGGTTTATTATCGGCGTGATGGCTGTGGTCATGATCGGACAGGCACTGCTGAACTTCGTGCGGATGTCCTCGCTGAACCTGTTCTCACACCGCGTGAAACACGAGGTCCGGACCGCGACGTATCAGCGGATGCAACGGCTGGATATGGAGTTTTTCAACGAGGTCCAGACCGGCGAACTGATGTCGATTCTCTCGAACGACACCAACCGGCTGGAGCTGTTTCTCGACAACATGTTCGGCGAGTCCATCCAGTTGAGCGTGCTCATCGTCGGCATCTCGCTGGTGCTTTTCTGGTTCAACCCGCAACTCGCGCTGGTGACGCTCGTGGTGGTGCCGCTCGCGGCCGTGTTCACCTACTGGTTCATGCGACTCGCCGAGCAACGGTACACCGACATCCGCCAGTCGGTCGGTGACCTCAACAGCAGACTGGAGAACAATCTCAACGGCATCCAGGTCATAAAGGCCTCGAACACCGAAGACTACGAGGACGAGCGCGTCAGAGACCACTCCTACACGTACTTTCGTCTCGACTGGCTCGCGCTCCGCCTGAACTTCATCTACCGGCCCGGTCTGCAGGCGCTGACCTCGCTCTCGTTTATCGCGACGTTCATTGTCGGCGGTGTCTGGATTCTGGACGGCCCGCCCGGTCCGCTGACCGGCGACCTCACCGTGGGGACGCTAGTCATCTTCCTGCTTCTGACCCAGCGACTGGTCGACCCGCTCGCCCAGATGAGCAACATCGTCGACCGTTACGAGGACGCCCGCGCCTCGACAAAGCGTATCCTCGGTATCATGAACCTGCCAATCGACATCGAGGAACCCGAGGACGCCGCTGCACTGGGCGGTGTCGACGGCGAGGTGTCGTTCGACGACATCACCTTCGCCTACGACCGGCAGAACGTGCTCGAGAACGTTGATTTCGACGTCGAACCCGGAGAGACGGTCGGTCTCGTCGGACCGACCGGTGCCGGCAAGACGACGATTGTGAAGTTGCTCCTGCGCCTGTACGATGTCGACCGGGGGGCCGTCCGGGTTGACGGCCGCGACGTGCGCGAGGTGACGCTGTCGAGTCTCCGGGACTCGATGGGGTACGTCGGCCAGGAGAACTTCCTGTTCGACGGGAGCGTCGAGGAGAACATCGCCTACGGCTCGTTCGACACCGACCACGACGAGGTGGTCGAGGCGGCCAGGCGGGCCCAGGCCCACCAGTTCATCACGAACCTTCCGGAGGGGTACGGCACCCAGGTGGGTGAGCGCGGCGTGAAACTCTCCGGCGGCCAGCGCCAGCGGGTCGCAATCGCGCGGACCCTGCTCCAACAGCCCGCGATCATGATATTCGACGAGGCCACCTCGGCGGTCGACACGGAGACGGAGATGCTCATCCAGCGGTCTATCGACGACATCGCCGCCGACCGGACGACGTTCGTCATCGCCCACCGACTCTCGACGGTCAGGGACGCCGATACGATTCTGGTGCTGGAGGACGGCGAAATCGTCGAGCGGGGCACCCACGACGAACTGCTCGCGGTCGACGGCCTGTACGCCAATCTCTGGCGGGTCCAGGCCGGCGAAATCGGCAAACTCCCCGACGACTTCGTCGAGCAGGCGAGCAGACGGGTCGCACAGCAGAACGTCGAGACCGACTGAGCGACACGGCGGTCAGACCGGGCCGAAATACCGCCGGAGAAACGCCCGCAACTCGGGGTTGGCAGCGTCGTACGCGTCACGGAACACGTAGTGTCCAGCACCCGGAACGTGGACGAGTCGGCCGTCGGCCAGTCGGTCGGCCGCGGCGAGGTCGGCCACCCGGTCGGACACCTCGACGTCCCGTCTCAACACCAGTGTCGGACAGGAAATCTCGTCGAACGCGTCCACGACCGGCGGATGGTGCTGTGCGAGTCTCGCGATGTGCGGGCTACACTGGTCGACCGAGGCCGCGAGACGCCGGAGCTGTGCCTCCTCGAACCCCGCGTCTGCGAGTTCTTTCTCGATTCGCTCCTCGATCGAGCGGGCCTTCGACTCGCGCAACCGCTCGTGGGTTATCTCCGTTGCTCGCTCGACGCTCAACCGCGGTGACTCCCGGAACCTGGCGGGGTCTTCCAACACGAGACCGCTTGGCATGTCGGGGTGCTCGGCGGCGGCCCACGCGGCCGTCGCCCCGCCCATCGAGTGACCGACCAGAATCGGGTCCACGAGCTCCAGCGCGTCCACGAGGCCGACGAGGTCCCCGACCCGTGTGTCGAGGTCGTACCCCCTCTCCGGCGCGTCCGACCCACCGTGCCCGCGGGCGTCGTAGGCGATGACACGGTACTCCCTGGCGAGGTCCGAACCGAGTGGCACCCAGCGCCGGCCGTCGTCGTACATCCCGTGGGCCGCGAGAACCGGTTGCCCGCGTCCCGCCTCGTAGTAGTGGATGTCGATGTCGTCCGTGCTCGCTGTCCCCGCACTCCACTGGTCTGGGATGTCCATCTCTGCACAACGTTGCGGAGTCGCCGTCATACCAGTTCCGGAGCGTATCCCGACCGGGTGGGTGCAATCCAGCACCGGTCCCGTGCCCGGCCCGTGGCCCTGTTCTCCCGGCACACCCATCAGACGAGAACTATTTAGATACGTACAATAGAACCTTACGCAGATATGCATCGGAGACAGATCATACTGGGCACTGGAACCGCAGTGGTCGCCGGACTGGCGGGCCGTCTCGGGGGGCGGCGGGGACGGCGGGAACGACGGACCGGAGGCAGTCGTGGAATCGTTCTACGAGGAGACCAGCGACCTCGGCTCGGACGCCGACGTCCAGGAGATTCTCGACGCGACGGATGGCCTCCTGCACAGTGAGTCGCCGATTCGGGCGGCGCTTGCGTTCATCGCTGTCGAGGATATCGAAGCGGAGTTCGTCGGTCAGTTCGGGAGTGTCGACCAGGAGGTACTCGAAGCGGTCGCCGAGGAAAACATCGCTGTCGAGGCGGACCTATCGGTCGACGGTGGGGAAGACCGGACCGAGACCCACCTCGTCACGACAGAGGACGGTAACTGGGTGGTGTTCACGTGACCGCGTCCTCACGCAACACACCGCCGCCGAGTCCCTCCCACTCGACGCGGTAGCCGAGCGCCGAGAGAACGCTGCTCGAATCGTCGAGACCGTACCGTTCGAGGACAGTCTCGGCGCTGTCCAGTTGCATTCCGGCCGAGAGCTGTCCGGCGAGTTCCTCGAGCACAGTCGGGCGGACGAGCGTCCGCCCCACCCGCTGGTGGTCCGGAAACGCCACCGTCTCGAGTGCGGCCTCGCTCACACCCCGTTCGGCGGCCAGGTCGGCGAGTGTCACCACGTCCGCCTCGGGCCGGAGTTCACCGGGCAGGTCCGCCGCCGCGTCGGCGACCAGACTGTCCTCGTACTCGCGGAGCGCGGCACGCACGTCGCGCAGACCAACCGCACCCGAGTAACTGATCGCCCGGTGGTCACGGGCCTCGATCTCCTCGCCGACACCGAGACTCTCGTCGACGGCGACCAGCATCTCCACGTCGTCCACGTCGGCCAGTCGCGAGAGCTTTTTCTCGACGTACTCGGGTGTCCAGAACCCCATTATCTCGAAGTAGACGCGGAACGCCCCGTGGTGCCAGTCGAACGCGAAATCCGGAACGACCACGTGCTCGCCCGCGGCGAGCGCGTCGGGTTCGCGCACGAGATTCCAGGGCAGGTCGAGCGCCTCGAACCGGCGGGCAAACGACTCCTCGACGCCACTGTCGTAGCTCACATCGGTCACCGGTTCGACCCCGGGCACCGAGATATCGGCGTCGGTCAGTGTCAACTCGCGTTCCGTCCCGCGGTCGTCGACGGTGGCCTCCAGTCGCCACTCGGCGGTCCCGGCGACGCTCCGCAACAGACGGGCAAAGCGGGTGCCGTACCGCCGGGTCGACCGGAACAGCGCGTCCGGTCCCGTCACCACGATTTCGCGGTCCGCGTCGCCGACCGCGCGACGCTCACCGGGTGGGAGTCGCCGCACCTCGTAGAGCAGTCGCAGGCGCTTGACCGCCGAGACGACCCGCTTCGGGTCGGACGAGCAGACCTGTACCTCCGTGGCGTCGAACAGGGCGGTCTGTGCGAGTGAGAGGTTGTACTGCTCGACGAGCTCCGCCGGGTCCCACCGCAGGTCCAGGCCCTCGAGCAGTTCGCGCCGGTCGAGGTCGGCGTACAGCGACGCCCCGACCTCTTCAGGGGTTGCGTTGAGGCGGTCGGCCGCCCGCCGGAGTGCCTCGCTGCGCTCCGACTCGGTGACGACACCGACAGCCTCGGCGGCCTGGAACGCCCGCTCCCGGGCGCGACGTGGCGCTACCGGGGCCCGAACCGTCCAGGTGGCCTCTCGCTCGAGCAGTTTCGCGAACCCCCTGACGAGCTTGAAATCGTCGCTCTCGCGCTCGATGTCGGTGAGTGCCGCCTGCAACTCGCCGCGTGACTCGCCGACGTGGCCCTGATAACAGCCGACGACCCGCGCCGCCAGTGACTCCCGGCTCTCGTCGACGAACTCGGGGCTGTAGCCGCCACCGCGCCGGGAGACCCGCAGCAGGTCCTTCGTCAGCACACACCCAACTCGGCACGGCAGGCACAAAATCACTGTCCTCCCGTTGCTCGCTCAGTCGGCGGCCTCGGGCTGGTCCTCGGGTGCGAGCCGGTCACCGCCGGCGACCAGCAGCGCGCCGAGTCCACCGGCCACGACGGCGAAACTCGCGAGCACGAGGAAGAATGCCCCGAGCGTGTACTCACCGAGGACGAACCCACCGACAGCCACACTCGTCGCGCCGAAGCCGAACTCCGCGAGGAAGGTGTAGCCGTAGGAGAGCCCCCGCGTGTCGGCAGGGGTGTACAGCGCCACAGCCACCTGGTAGAACGGCTGGATGGCAAACAGAAAGAAGCCGAGCAGACCACAGAGCACAAGTAACGGCGCGAGACCCAGCGCCGCAACGGGCACAAAAGCCACGACGAGCGCGGCGAGTATCCCGAAGATGGCCACCAGACCGCGCTCGACGGCCACGCGCTCGGTGAGTTTGCCGCCGACGTACTGGCCGACGATGCCCACCACGAGCAGGCTCACGAAGATGTAGTCCCCGGGTTCGATGCCATCGAGTCCACCGGCAGTGATGCCCCGAATCGCGTCGAGGTCCTGCAGAATCTCCGGCAGATAGGTCAGAACCCCCCGGTAGAACAGCCCCTCGAAGGTCACGAGCGCGAAGACAACGAGAAAGCCGGTGGCGAACAGGCGACGACTGTTGGCCAGAAAGGCTGGCAGCGTGAGCGGCGTGCCCGCGCCGGCGTCGTCGTCGTCGGTGGCAGCCGTCGGGTCGAACTCGACGCGCCAGGCGTAGACGAGCGCGAGCACACCCGGCAGCGCAACCAGCACCGCGACGGCCGACCAGTCGAGAAAGGCCAGCAACGTCGCCGTGGTAAAGGGTCCGAGCGCGAGGCCGATGTTGCCGGCCATCCCGTGGTAGGCAAACACCGTTCCCCGTTTGCTCGCGCCGGTGGAGATGAGCGAGTTGCCCGCCGGGTGATAGACGCTGGCGGCAGCGCCCCACAGCACCAGCGCGGCGGCGACTGTCAGCATCGAGTTCGCGGCCGCAACCAGGCCGAACGAGGCTGTCATGCCCGCGAAGCAGGCGAGAACGACCCGGCGAGGGCCGAACCGGTCGGCGAGCATCCCGCCGGGCAGCGAGCCGAGTCCGAACGGCGCGTAGCCAAGCGCCACCACGAGTCCGACCAGCACCAGCGAGACATCGAACGCGCCGCGCCAGGCCACCAGAAAGATCGGGATAGACATCTCGAACCAGTGGACCAGTCCGTGCCCCAGCATGGTGAACACCGCTATCGAGCGGTCGTTGCCGTCCATCTGTTCCGACAGAGCGGGTCCGCGCACTTAGCCCCACGGAACCTGTCGTCGGGTCCCGGTCTGTCCGCCCCGTGGCGGGCTACAGTTGTCCGTCGTACAGCAGGTAGTAGAGCACGCCAAACGCCGACCGGCCGTCGCGCAGGTCGTCCTCGCGGACCGCCTCGCGCAGTTGCTCGAAGGTGGTCGTGGTCACCTCGATTGTCTCGTCCGGGTCGAGGTCCTGTTCGGTGGCCTCCTCGCACCCGCGCGCGACGAAGTAGTGAAAGACCGCATCGGAGAAGCCGTTTGCCGGTTCGACGCTGGTCATGTGCTCGATATCGCCCGGCCGGTAGCCGGTCTCCTCCGCGAGTTCCCGCCCGACAGCGGCCTCCGGGTCCTCGTCGCCCTCGAGGGTACCCGCGGGCAGGCCGCGGTTGACCCGGCCGACGGCGTGTCGCCACTCGTCGATGACCACCACCCGTTTCTCCGGGGTGAACGGGAGGACGACCACGCTCTCCGCCTCCCGGAGCCAGTCGAACGCGGCACGCTCGCCGTCTGGGAGCTCCACGGTCTCGTTGATGACGTCGAACCCCTCGCAGGTGTAGGCCAGTTCGCTCTCGACTGTCGTCCAGTTCATCGAGATGGAGTAGGGACTCGGTGCGGTGAACTACCCCACCCTGCTCGTGCTGACGCGCTCGCTGAGGGTGGGGCTTCCTGCTTCCACGACGTTGTCAGACTGCGTCTGACAGCCCACCAGACAACGTCTGGTGAACGCACTTTGCAGGAACCGTAGTGGTTCCCGTAGGGAGCGCAGTCTCCACAGGCGTGCCTTCGGAGTGTCCCACTCCTAGTGTCTCGACGGAGAGTTCCGTGGGACAGCGCACGCTTCTTGTCGCGTTCTAACGCTGTCCGTGACTGGAAACTTCGCAAGGAGCGAGCC
>JAQCNG010000074.1 GCA_028275145.1 Halovenus sp.
ACACACTTCAGGGCGGCGTCGGTGCCCTCCACGTCGAAACTCGGGTCCGACTCGGCGACGCCGAGGTCCTGGGCCTCCGCGAGGACGTGCTCGTAGGCGAGCCCCTCGGCGGCCATCCGCGAGAGGATGAAGTTGGCCGTCCCGTTCAGCACACCCCGGACGGCGCTGATGTGGTCCGGACCGACATCCTCGATTGTCGCCAGCACGGGAATCGCTCCGCCGACAGTCGCCTCGAAGCGGACCTCGCCCTCGCTGTCTGCCTCGCGGGCGCGCACCTCGCCGTACCGCTCCGCGACGGGACCCTTGTTCGCGAGGACGACGTGGCGGTCCCGGTCGAGTGCGGCCGTGACGTGGCCGAAGCCCGGTTGTGCGTCGCCCAGCGTCGTCGGTGTCGCCTCCACGAGCACGTCGTAGCCCGTCGAGAGCGCCGCCTCGCGGTCGGCCTCGCCGACGACGCCCTGCCCACGCTTGCGGTCGAGCGCCGCCGCGACGTCGATTCCCACCGGGTCGACCGCCGCGCTCTGTGAGTCGGCGAGCGCGGTCACCGTGTGGCCGTACTCTCCGGCCAGGTCGGCAACGGCGGTGCCAACAGCGCCGGCCCCGAGCACCGCGAGGTTCATCTGCCACCTCCCGGCGCGAGCGGTTCGACCACCCGGAGGCTCCGCTCGGCCGCTATCGTCTGGAGTCGCTGGAGGATAGAGGGGACACTCCCGGACTCGGCGGCCAGGCGCAGTCGCGCGCTGGATTGCTCCCCGTCCGGCCCCGTCAGCGAGAAGTCACGGACCGAGGCCCCCGACTCCGCCTGGAGTCGCGAGAGCAACTCCGAGAGGTCGGCGCTGACCATGTCTCCCACGAGCACGACGACGAACTCCTCGCCGTAGCGGTCCTGTCCGGCCTGCATGATGTTGATGTCTGTCTCGTGGAGCGCGTCGACGATGGCCTCGAACTGTGTGGGTGTCGCCTCGAGGTCGACCTCGACGGGGATGTGTCCCCGCGGTGTGACGTTGCCCCGCTCGTGGAAGATAGAGCGGAGGTTCCCTCCCTGTCCGGCGATCGGTTCGAGCGCGCGGAGCAACTCGCCGGGTCTGTCGACCAGTTCGAGTCTGACCGTGTAGGCCCGGCTGTCCTCGGCGTCGCTCATCGCGTGGTCACCCTGTGGTGTCGCGTGTGCGCTCCCATAGCCGTGAGTGCACTCGGGTGTCCGAGTATAAGAATCCCGGCGGTTTCGCCGCGTATGTGAACGCTCCCGGCGTTCTGGCTGTACTTCCCATGTGGTCCTGTGTGCTACGCGCATCGCCGGTCACGGGCCGACTCCCGGTCACGGTCCGACTCTCGGTCACGGGCCGACTCTCGGTCACGGGCCGACTGTCACTCACCCCGGTTCGACGTCCTCGTCCTGCTGGTGGCGGGCGTAGGCGTAGACGGAGACGGCGGTGACGAGCCAGACAGGTGCGCCCACGCGCACGACGAACACCGCGCGGTCGCTCCAGGTCGGCAGCGAGGCGAGCAT
>JAQCNG010000077.1 GCA_028275145.1 Halovenus sp.
ACGACGTGTTCGGTCCCGCCGCGAGCGAGGATGGTGACGGCGGTTGCCGCCTCGCCACCCTCGATGAAGACGAGTTCGTCATCGGTGAACTTCTCGACGTAGAGCTCCTCCGCGCTGCCGAGGTCGCTCTCCTCGAGCGTGTCGACCGAGCCGACGCGGCTCGCGCCCGTCGCGTCACAGACGTCGTCGACGGTGTCGCTGTCGACGCCGTCGAACACGAGCAGGCCGTGGTCGACGAGGAACTCGCCGACCCGGTCGTCGACATCGCCGTCGAGGAACACGACGTCTGCCCCCGAGTCCCCGAGTGTGTCGGCGTAGTCGCGCAACTGGTCGGTTTCGGCATCCAGCGCCGCGTTCAGCTGGTCCACGTTCGAGACCTGGTACTCGGCGTCGACGTTGCTCTCGGCGATCTCGAGGTCCTCCTCGACGACTGCGATGCTCGCGTCGGTCACCGAGCGGGGCATCCCCTCGGTCACGCGGTCCTCGTCGACGATGACCCCCTCGACGAGGTCCGTCGCGCTGGAGGAGCCACCCTCCTGGGTGTGCACGGTGACGTCGCCGCGCTCGCGCCCGCCGCCGTGACGGATGGCCTCGACGACTGTCTCCGCGAGGTCGGCAGCCGGCAGGTCGCCGGTGCCTTTGCCGGTCATGCTCGACTCGGCGACCTGCAGGAGCTGTTCGTCGTTTAGGTCCGTGGCGACGACCTGCTCCTCGATTGCCTCCTGTGCGAACTCCGCGGCCCGGTGGTAGCCCTGGACGACCGTCGTCGGGTGGACGTCGTCGTCGAGCAGGCTCTCGGCCTCGGAGAGCAGTTCACCGGAGAGCACCGATGCTGTTGTCGTGCCGTCGCCGACCTCCTCCTCCTGTGTCTCGGCGACGTCCGAGAGCATCTGTGCCGCGGGGTGTTCGATGTCCATCTCGTCGAGAATCGTCGCGCCGTCGTTCGTGATGACGACGTTACCGTCGTCGGAGACGAGCATCTTGTCCATCCCGCGGGGGCCGAGAGTCGTGCGTACCGACTCGCTGACTGCTTTGCCCGCCGCGATGTTCGATGTCTGTGCGTCGTCACCGCTCGTGCGGTCCGTGTCCTCACTGAGAATGAACATGGGTTGTCCGCCCATGCGTTGCTGTCCAGACTGTGACATTGATTATTACCTCGTATAAATGGTCATTTGCGGTTCTACATAAATGTTTCTAGTCTGAGTCGGGGTGACCCGTGCGGGCATGTGGCACGGAAACGGGCACAGCGGCGCTGGAGCGGAGAAATTCGGGTCAGATGCGTGGCCAGCAGGGCCTGTGGTGAGTGTCGCTCCAGCGGCGGGGGATGTCGTGCCCGACTCGGCGGTGACTGACCGTGTCGCGACAGGAACGCTTAGGGTTTTGGCGACCAACCCTGGACGTATGAGCGACAACCGCGTGGTGCAGGGCCGAATGGTCACGCCCGAGCGCCTGGCGGAACTCATCGAGGACGAGAGCGTGATAGACGCAGAACCCATCCGGGACGCCGAGCAGCGCTGTCCAGACTGTGGCGGCGACGTGCTGGAGGTTGGGTACATGCCCTCCGCACTGGAGTTCGTGACAGGCTGGAAGTGCCAGGAGTGTGACTGGAACGACACTGACCGGGAGTAACCTCTGGAATCGAAATCCATTTAGGTCGAATCACCCAATCAGGGAGCGAGGGCTCGTGGCCTAGTCCGGGAAGGCGGCTGACTCCAGAGGCACTGTGCCCGGTGACGAGACTCCAGCTGATATACTGAGCGGCCGGCTGATCACCGGCCGCGCTGATGACCCTCTGGAGTACCGAGGCACATCCGGAGATATCAGCCGATCGGGGGTTCAAATCCCTCCGAGCCCATACCGTTCTTTAATCTTTCCCCGGGTTTCTTATGTAATGAACCAGCGGTTCAGCGGAGGTGGTCAGCGTGAGCAGTCGCCGCGCTATCCAGCGGTTCGACCCCGATCACTGCGAGTTCTGCGGCCAGGAGATTGTCGATACAGACCAGAAGTGTCCAGCGCTGCCTGATGGGAGGTGTCGGCCATGAGTCACCCCACCTGCAGCATCTGTGGGAGGGAGGCTGACGGAGCAAATCATGTTCGCGTCGAGGTTGCGCGCGTCCCGCCGGAAGAACCGCCGAAAACCTACTACTTCCATCCCTGGTGCTTCGAGAACGCCCAGTCTTGGGAGCGTGGTGTCTGATGCCGGGCGACCAGCACGAGGGCCGCCACGCGCCACGGCCCGACCCAGCAAGCAATCCGCGTGCGTGCTCCCGGTGTGGCGTTGTCATCGGTCTTCGGGGTGGCGACCTCTGTGACCGCTGTGCTCGGAGCGTTGGTGCGAAGCCACCCATCGAGCGCTGCATCCACTGTGGCAGTCGGGCACCCCAAGAGCAGATGGAGAGCATCGATATCTCGACCGACGAGGAATACTACCCGGAGATTCGCTATCTCTGCCGCGAGTGCTCGGGGGGTGAGCCGTAATGAGTCTGAAGAAGAACATCCGGCTGTACGGCGGTGTCTGTCCGGACTGTGGACTGTTCCTCTGGCGGTACCTCAAACGCCGGAGCGCGAAAAGCGGGGTTCCCGGCGTCCACCTCCGTTGCTCGGAGTGTACCGCCATCGCCTACGCGCGCCCCGTGCGCTCGCGCACCATCCGGCAGGAACCCGAGTGGGTCGCCGACCCGGAGCAGGTCGTCGGGTGGTTCGAGACGAACATGGTCGAGCTCAAGACGAGCGGGGTCGGGACCGACGCAGTCGCCACGACTGACGGAGGTGAGCAGACGTGACCACCGGTTTCGTCGTCCAGCTGGCCGACGATCACTCCGGCTACTGCGTCGAGAGTTTCCGGGGGTTCACCTACTGCGGCGAGCGGTTCGACCCGACCGCCGTCGAGCGCGAAGTGTACGCCGTCGGCAGAGAGAGCGGCCACCCACACGACACGCTCTGTTTCGACTGCGCGACAGTCGACAGTCACGCACTCCGTGGGGCTGCTCGGGAGGTGCTCGCAGATGCCTGAGGACTGGACAATCGAGTTCGAGGGCTTCGCGTTTGCGCCCATCCCGCAGTCATGGCTGGCCCATCCCCACGCCGAGGACCGCGAGCGTCACGAGGGCCCGCGATTGTTCGCTGTCTCGGCGGCCACCTACGGCCGCCGGACGCTCAAAGTCCGCTACGGTGAGCCCCGCACCGGCGAGGTACTCGTGTTGCGGTTGCCCGCCTGCGAACACGATACCGGGGTCGTTCCCGAGGGGCTGGTGACCGGCGAGGGCTGGACTCGGTCGCTGACGCCGTCTCCGCGCACTGAGCCCCGGGACGTGCTTCGAGCACCCGAACAGGAGTATCTCCGGACGCTGTGGGCCGATAGCGCACTCTTGCCGGGTGGGTCACAGCGTGCTGTCGCCGACGGAGGTGAGCAGCCGTGACGGAGCGTGATGGTTGGTTCTACCTCTATGCCTGGGCCCGCGAGGAGAACTGGCGCGGGCGCAACAACGGACGCCGGCATAGTGATCGCGCACAGGAGCGCCGCGAGTATCCTGGGGAGACAACTGAGACGGCCCTGTCAGACTTCCCCGGAGGTGGTGAGAGTGTCGAGTGACGACGACTGGGACCCAGAGCCGGCCGACCTCCGTGAGGACGAGCAGGAGGACGAGGACACCCACGCCGAGCGCATCGCCGAACAACTCCGGATGCTCGACGAGGACAGCGGAGAGTAGCCATGCAGACCGAACAGCAACGCGTCGTCGATGTTCAGGTACATCGCCTGGGGGCGAATCTGCTGTTCGACGAGCACGGGCTGAGTCCGTACTGGGGTCTGGTCTCGGTGTTCGACCCCAATCTCGAAGGCGAGACGTTCGTTGCCGGTGGCGAGGAGTACTGCATCGACACGGCGAACTTCTGGACGGGCAAACTCGCCGACCCATCGGGCGATATCGACGGCGGACTGTACGAGTACAAACTCGGCGTCTGGAGCACCGACGACCACGGCGAGCAGGGAGCCGACCTGACGTTCCGGCCGGGCTTTCCGAACGCCACCCACGTCGACTCCGGTGAGGAGATCGAGGGTATCCCGAGTGACTGTCCGGACTCGGTTCGTGTCCAGGTGGAGGCAACTAACCTCACGAAGGTCGACCTGCACGGGCTCATGCAGGGACTTGCCGACGCCATCGACCTGAACCCAGCGTACTTCGCGCCGGGGGCACCACACGAGTGGTCGTCCATCTACGGGCTGGAGACGTACATCCGCGTCGAGAACGCCCGCGCGGAACAGCAACTGGTCGGAGACGGCGGCGTCATCGAGGATATCGCCCGCTTCAGCAGCGGGGAGGGGTCGAAAGGTGAGTGGAAGTGGGACCACGAGGAGGCGACCGGTCACTACGAGGCTGTCGCGCTGGATCCGGATTCCTGGGACCGGCTTCTGGAGGGTCGCACGATGCCCAAGCGGGTGAAGTGCTACCTCCCGGAGCACCCCCGCCAGAACGGTCAGACCGAGGACGCACTGTATCACCACAAGCTCGAATCGCAGTACTGGGCTGGGTACGACAGCGAGAGTCTCTCCTATAGCAACTACTGGACCCACGTCGACGAACTTCGGACGACCACGCTGAACGTGCTCGCGTGGGCCGGCATTTCGGTGCGTCCCGACGGTCCGTTCGTCGCCGACGAGTACTTTACCCCCGAGCCGGCCGACGAGCCTGCGAAGATTGTCTCGAATCCCATCCCCGAGTTGACCGAGCGCCAGCAACTCACCGCTCGCGAGCAACTGCTCGATCCGGAGAGTACTGCCGCCGAGTTCGAGGTGCTCCAGACGATGACCGATGGCGGTCAGCCGCTGCACCACTCCGAGGCCGCCGAGCGCTCGGAGACTTCGACGTCGACGGTCTACCGGGCGGTCGAGCGCTTCGACGACATCCTCGAGATCGAGAACGGCGTGTTGCAGTTCGTTGACGACGTGGTCCGCCAAGAGATTCGGGACATCGTTGAGCGGTTCGAGGCCGCGAAGGACTCGGCGTACCGGGCGATTCGCCGCACCGCCGAGAAGATAAGCCCGCTGGACAGCCCCAGCGACGGTCCCTCGGCGCTGGAGCAGTGGATGAACCGTCACGGCATCATCGCCCAGGAGCGCTACGACGGGCTGGAACTGCGTCTCGACGAGCCTGTCTCCCATCACGAACTGGTGAAGATACTCCGCGCCGGCTACCAGGCCGCCGAGTGTAGCCCGCTGCTCACCGAGCACTTCGAGCAGGCCACCATCGACTGGCAGGACCGCGACGGTAACTGGCACGGCAACTGGCAGGTGGTCGTCGACGGGAAGCTTCTCGG
>JAQCNG010000085.1 GCA_028275145.1 Halovenus sp.
GAGTCCCGAACGGGGGTATGGACATTCGAGCGCTCCACCGGGACCTGATCGACCTCCACGGGCGGCCAGAGAAGACCTACAGCGAGGACGGCGTTCGGCAACTGCTCACCACCATCCTCTCGCAGAACGTCGCGGACGTCCAGACCGCCCGGGCGTCGGAGAGCCTGTTTGCGACGTACCCGGACTACCGCGCGATGGAGAACGCAGACCGGGAGGAACTGGCCGAGGTTATCTCCGACGTGGGCCTGATGAACCAGAAATCGCGGCGCATCCAGCGCTCACTCGAGCGGATACGAGAGGAGACTGGCGGGGAGTACACGCTGTCCTTTCTCGACGCGATGGACACCGAGGCGGCACAGGACTGGCTCACCGATATAAAGGGGGTCGGACCCAAAACCGCGAGCGTCGTCCTGAACTTCCACTTCGAGAAGCCGACCTTCGCCGTCGACACGCACATCGAACGAGTCTCGACGCGGTTCGGACTGATCGAGGAGTCCACCACGGCCGCGGCGGCCCACGAGGTGCTCAACGAGACGATTCCGGACGATATAAAGTACAGCCTCCACGTGTTGCTCATCAGGCACGGCCGGGAGTACTGCTCGGCACAGGACGCCGACTGCTCGAACCCGGTCTGTGAGACGTACTGTGACTGTGCGTTCTGCTCCCCACAATAACGCGTCATAGAACCGTTCACACCGGCTCTCCTCCGAGGCAACCCTCTCGAACCACCTCTCCCCGAGGTACCGCACGCAGCGACGCTGGGTTTATCTCAGCCCTCTCATCTGGTCATACCGACGCCGTTGAAAACAGTCAACGCAGTACTGACTCTTGTTGAACTGAACCACCCGACGTGACCCGCATTGACATTCAGGCATTGTCTCTATCTTGGGTATCGTTACCAAGGGCGGTCGTACAGAAAGTTAGTTGGCTCCTAAACAACGGGGGATTTATATGATTGAGTTAATCGTGTCCGATGCACACGCGTGGTGTGGCTTGCGAGCCGTGACAGGGCTTGGGCCCGGAGAGCGTGCGAATCTCTCTGAGACGCTCCCTGGCGACCAACTGAGTCTCATCGTCCCGACCCGTTACTCCAGTTGGTCGACCAGTTCGTCGGCCAGACCGGTGTAACCCGCAGGCGTGAGCGCGAGCAGTTCCTCCCGGACCTCCGCGGAGACATCGAGGTCCCCGAAGAGGTCACGAAAGTCGGCGAGGGTCACGTCCTGTCCGCGGGTCGCCTTCTTTACCCGCTCGTAGGCGTCCCCGTGGCCCTCGCGGCGGAGAATCGTCTGGACCGCCTCGCCGAGAACCTCCGGGGTCGCCTCCAGGTCCTCGCGCATGACCTGCTCGTTTGGAACCACCTTCTCGAGTCCGTCCTCGAGTTTCCGGTAGCCGAGCAGACAGTGTGCGAGCGCCGCCCCGACGTTCCGTTTCACCGTCGAGTCAGAGAGGTCACGCTGGAGACGCGAGTTCGTGAGGTAGCCTCCCAGAAACTCGAGATCGCTGTTTGCCTTCGAGAGGTTCCCCTCGCTGTTCTCGAAGTCGATGGGATTGACCTTGTGGGGCATCGTCGAGGAACCGGTCTCGCCCGCGACGGCCTGCTGGCCGAGGTAGCCGTCCGAGATGTACAGCCAGCAATCCAGCGCGAGGTCGAGCAGGACGTTGTTGACCCGCCGGAGGGCGTCGAACAGCGTCGCGAGGTCGTCAGAGGGGTTCACCTGCGTGGTCAGCGGTTCGTGCGCGAGGTCGAACCCCTCGACGAACGCCCGGGCGAAGGCCCGCCAGTCCACGTCCGGGTAGGCGGCCCGGTGTGCCGCGTAGGTTCCGCTCGCACCGGCGAGTTTGCCCGAGAGCCCGCCGACCGCCCGCTCCAGTGACGCGATTGCCTGCCCGAGTCGCGAGGCGTACACCGCGAGTTCCTTGCCGAAGGTGGTCGGTGTCGCGGGCTGACCGTGTGTGCGTGCGAGCATCGGCACGTCGCGGTGCTCTCGGGCCATCGTCGTCAACTGTTCGCGCAGACCCCGCAGTCGCTCCAGGAGCACCTCCTCGGCGGCCGGACCGAGCACCAGCCGGTAGGCGATGTTGTTGACGTCCTCGCTGGTCAGCCCGAAGTGGACCCACTCGCCGCCGACGTCCGCCGGCAGATGGTCCCGGACGAAGTACTCGACCGCCTTCACGTCGTGGTTCGTCGCCGGCCGGTTACTGTCGCCCTCCGTCTCGAGTTGTTTGATCCGCTGTGCGTCCGCGATATCGAACGCCCGGTAGACACGACGCAACCCGTCGCGGTCGGAGTCGGCTATCGACACCGGGGTCGCGTCGAGGTCAGCGAGCGCGACGAGATACTCTATCTCGACTCGAGTGCGGGCGCGAACGAGCGCCCGCTCGCTCACGTACGCTCGCAATGGTTCGGTGTAGCCGGCGTACCGGCCGTCCAGCGGCGATACCGCCGAGAGCGGTTCCACCATACCCCGGATTCAACCACGCGAGCGAAAAGCCTGCCGGTCCAGCACCCACTCGGCTGTCTGCTCCGTTGTCACCCCGGTGTTTCGACCTGGCTGTCGGTCACATCGTCCCCCCACTGGCCCGGGGGTACAGGGTGCCGTGCGGTCTGGCATGAATAGATTGATAACCCGGAACACACTACTCGCGTATAGATGTCTGGGGCACTCGACGAGGATACTGCGCGGACACTCGCCAGCGGCCGCCAGACAATCGGAACCCTGCTCTCGACCGCACAGGACAAACTCAAGCGCGTCTTTCTGGTCTTTGTCGTTGGCTGGCTGGGGACGTTCTACCTGTTGCGCGTGTTCATCTGGGACCGCCTGAAATCGGACCTGGTGTTCAACCGTCTGCCCGAGGATACGACCACAGAGATTGTCGCCACCGACCCGTTCCAGGTTATCCTGTTGCAGATAAAGATCGGCCTGATCGTCGGGATTATCGCGGCGATACCAGCACTGGTCTACTACAGCCGTGACTCGCTGAAAGAACGGGGTATCTGGCCCGACGCACGCATCCCGCTCTGGAAGAAACTCTCCTTTGTCACGGCTATCACCGGTCTGTTCCTGATGGGGCTGTCGTACGCCTACTTCTTTTTCTTCCCGCTGATGTTCGAGTTTCTCGCGACCAACGCCGAGAACGCCGGCTTCAAGCCCACCTGGTCTATCGTCAAGTGGACGGAGTTCATCGTCTTTCTGGCGTTCTCGTTCGCACTGGCGGCGCAGTTGCCTCTCGCGATGGTCGCGAGTGCCCGGACCGGCGTCATCAGATACGAGACGTTCCGCGACAAGTGGCGCTACGCCGTCGTCGCCATCGCCGTCTTCGGTGCGATGTTCTCGCCACCCGACCCGTTCACACAGGTGATGTGGGGTGTTCCGCTGGTGTTTCTGTACTTTATCAGTCTGGGTATCACCAAGCTCGCAGTCGTGTCGAAACGCGCGAGCGAAAGCGTCCAGACGCGGACACTCGTGCGGGACCGCTGGAACGTGCTCGGCGGGTCGGCCGTGCTCACGGCCGCGGCCGTCTACGCGTTCATGTTCGAGGGCGGTGCCGAACTGGTCAACGACCTGCTCGACTCGGTCGGCTCCGGTTACCAGTTCAGCACCGGCCCGGAACTCACCCTGTTCGGACTCGACTCGACAGGCTCTGTTGCGCTGGTCGCGGCCGGCTACGCGGTGGTCGTCGTCGCTGCGATGCTTTTCTATCTCCGTGTTCAGGCACTCGAGGAGATTGCCAACCGGGAGGACGCCGAATCGACCGCCACGCCACAGCCACAGGGCGACGCCGACCCCGGTGAGTCCGCCGAGGTCGACTTCGGCGCGATGAGCGCGAAAGCCGTCGAGGCCGCACCGCTCGAGGCCTACGCCACACTGAGCGAACAGCAGGCCCTCCAGTTCGCACAGGACGCCGTCGACAGGGAGAACCCCCGGAAGGCACAGACGATTCTCGACCGGTTCGAGGAGGCCCAGGAGCAAACCCCCGACGAGGACACGGACGAGGCAGAGACCGACGAGGAAGAGGAGGGCTTCGTGGCTTCGACGGCCGCGGGGATGGTCGACCCGTTCACCGAGGGCGACACCGACGGGGACGACATCGGCGGCTACCTCTACGACCTCCAGTTCATCTTCGACTCGCTGACCTCGAAGGCAATCTGGATTGTCGGCGTGTTCATGGTCGTGCTCGCCGGGTCGTTTATCGCCCTGTTCCAGGGCGGCATCGGGGTCGCGCGGGACTTTTTCCTCCAGAATATGCCCGCGGAGGCCGTCGAAGAGCCCGAGATTGTGGTTCTGCACCCGGTCGAGGCACTCATCTTCATGCTGAAGTTCTCGACGGTGCTCGCCATTCTCTCGGTGCTGCCGATTACGCTGTACTTTGCCTGGCCGTCTATCGAGACGCGCTTTGGCGTCACCGGTGACCGGAACGTGTTGCTGGTCTGGGGCGGCACGATGGTTCTCACCCTGGTCGGTGGCACCATCCTCGGGTTCGTCTACATCGCCCCGACGATTATCTCGCTGCTCGCGCTGGACGTGGTCAACGCGAACATGATAATCGCCTACCGCATCAGCAGTTTCGGCTGGCTCGTCATCTTCCTCACTGTCGGAGTGGGCGCGCTCGCGATGGTGCCGGCGACGATGGTGCTGTTCCACCACGGCAACATCGTCTCCTACTCCCGGATGCGAAAGAGCTGGCGCGGGGTCGTCATCGGGCTGTTCGCCGCCGCGGGCTTTTTCTCGCCCGACAGCCTGTTCACGATGTTCATCGTCGCCATCCCCGCCTCGCTCGCCTACCTGCTCGGACTGGGTGTGGTCCTGCTGTATATGCGAATCTGGCCGTGAGCGGTGCGGGCCACGCCGGTCCCCCGAGTCCCGGTCAGTCGGCAGTCTCTCCGGACGGCGCCGTTGCTGGCGGTCGGGTGGACTCGAAAAAGATCAGTGTGTGCGGTGGGCGGCCCGGTTCGCAGCTCAGTTCGCGGCGATGACGTCGTCGATACGGACGATCATCGTCGCGGCCTCGGAGGCGCTCTGGACGGCCTCGCGCTTGACGGCTGCGGGGTCGAGCACGCCGTACTCGATGGGGTCGTCGATGACGCCGGTCTGGCCCTCGCTGATGATACCGGCGGCGGTCCCGGAGTCGTGCTCGCCACGGAGTTCGACGAGCGCGTCGATGGGGTCCATCCCGGTGTTCTCCGCGAGCGTACGCGGGAGCACGTCGAGCGCGTCCGCGAACGCCTCGACTGCGAGCTGGCGACGGCCGTCGACGCCCGCCGCGGCCTCGCGAACGTGGTTCGCGACCGCAATCTCGGTGGCACCGGCGCCGGGCACGACGCCGCCCGAGGACAGCGCGGCCGTGAC
>JAQCNG010000088.1 GCA_028275145.1 Halovenus sp.
CCCAGTTGTTTGACCCCTGTTGTTTCCGCGAGAGCGAGCGTTGTTCACGCGTCAGTCGCTCTCGTTCATCTTGCAGGTCAAGTGAGCCCACGGCACGTCCGTCCGTGTCGTGAGCGTATTTGAGGATGCCAACATCAATGCCAACACAACGGTCGGGATTATCTGGCTTCGCTGGCTCCTCCTTGCCTTCGACCGCAAAGGAGGCGTACCATTCACCAGTCCGTTCTTTCTTGATAGAGACCTCTTTGACGGTGACATCATCGGGAATCTCACGATGAACCGTGATTGGAATGTCTGCGAGTTTCGAGAGTGAGAGGACGGTCTGGCCGTTCTTGTTTTCGAACTCGAAGCCAGACTGCACGTATTTGAAACTCCTGAACTCGGTGGGTGCTTTCCAATTGAGACTCCCGACGTTGTACCCGTTCTGTTTGAGTTGTGAGAGAGCTTTGATGCTGTCCTCGATTCGCATTATAGCAGCCTGCGAGACCGTAGAGTACAGGTCGTTAAGCTCGCTCCACCAGTCTTTGAGGTCGGGTAGTTGGTCACGAACTTGGCGCACTCGCTGGTTGAGCGTTCCTGCCAATTCAGGGATTTGCTCAAACTCGTTGAGAGCGTGATTGTACAGTTGCCGACAGGTATCTCGGTAGTAGTCCAGTGTCTCGCGCTGGGCTTCAGTCGGGTGGAGGCGATACCTGTAGGCGTAGTGCATTGGTTACTCGTTGGGTTCTGAAGTTCGGACGATTTTCACAGCCGCACCACGCCAGTCTTTGGGAACGAGGACGTGAGCACCGTTGCCCGTGGCTTTTGCCTCGCCTTCGATGACTTCGTGGCCTTCAATTTCGTGTCTATCCATCGCCAGAGTTTAGACATTGTATCAACACAAACGTTTCGATTCGTGGGGTCTGTGGAACTGTAATAGAACAGTGTAAGATGGATGATGACGGCGCTGTATCCCCGCCCTACTGCGCTACTCACTCACTCCGCTCGTTGCGTTGCTGCTTGAGGACGGGGGATTAGCGCCTATGGGTTGCTAAACACAGGGCTGGCACCCACATAAGTGTAATCTGAAGGATGTTTCTGTAACGGCCGTTACTGAAAATTGTTTCAGAAACAGTCCCGTTCGCCGGGGGGCGGCCTCGTACGGCCGGGCCGTCGGGGGGTCAGGGGGACTGCGCGCTGGTGATGCCGTCGTCGGTGATGCGGAACTGCGCGGTGTTGCCGGCTTCGCGGGCGTGGTGTTTCTCGAGTGTCGCGCGGCGGTTGCCGCCGCGAAAGCGGTCGAGTCGAAGGATGACACCCGACCAGTGGTCGAGCGTGTGCCCGCCCAGCGCCCGCGCGCTCTCGCCCTCGGGGTCGGTGTAGACCTGATTGGTCAGTCCGACCGCGATGTCGTGTTTGCGGGCGAGCGAGAGCAGGTGCGTGACCTGTCGCGCGACCGCACGCAGCGCCTCGCCCTCCTCGCGCTCGGTGCGTTCGAGTCGGTAGAAGCCGGTGGCGCTGTCGAGCACGACGAACCCGACCTGGTCGGCAAACTCCGCGGCGTCCTGGACGGCCTCTCTTTGCTCGTCGAAGTCGTGCACCTCGCTGATGATGAGGCGGCCGGCGACCGAGTCGAGGTCGGCGTCGGGGTGGCCGCGGGCGAGTTGCTCCATGCGGTCGACGGACAGCCCCTCGGTGTCGATGTACAGCGTCGAGTGGCCGGCCGTGGCGGCCTCGACGGCCGCCGAGAGCACGAGATTGCTCTTGCCGGCGGCGGGTGGGCCGTACACCTGGGTGACCGCGCCGCGCTCGAAGCCACCCCCGAGCAGGTCGTCGATCGGCACACAGCCGGTCGGGACGTGGTCGGTCACAGCTCGTTGAGCTTCCGGAGGAGCTGACCACGGTACTCCTCGTCGGCCTGCACACCTTTCAGTTCGAGGACGCGACGCTCGAGTTTGTCGAGCGCGACGCCAAAGGCGTTGCGCGCGCCGTACCCCTCGCCGCTGGCGGCGACCTGACCTTTGTTGGTGCGCAGGCGAATACCACACTGGATGAGCGGCGTGCCGCGGATGCGTTCTTTGTGCTGGGAGAGACGGACGTGGGCGTGGTGGACCTGCATCTTCTGGTACTTGTCGACCACACTCTCGATGCGCTGGCGGATCTGCTCGCGGCTGAGCGTATCGAGCAGATTCACGTTCGTCACCTGCACGTCCATGTGTTCTTCCTCGGTGAACGTCAGCGCACGGAGCACGTCGGTTTTCGTGATGATACCCGTTACCACGCGGTCGTCGTCGGTAACCACCAGACCGGCGTAGTCGTTGTCCAGCATCCGCCCGACGGCCGCCTCCACGGAGGCGTCGAGGCTCGTTGTCTCGACCGGACTGTTCATAATGTCGTAGACGGGGATATCGAGCACACGGTCGTGGTCGCCCGAGCGGTCGCCTTTCTGCTGGCGCTCCATGTCCCGGACGGCAAAGTCGGCGATGTCGTGGGTCGTCACCATGCCCACGAGGCGCTCCGCGCTGTTGAGCACGGGCAGTCGCGAGACGTCGTGTTCGCGCAACAGATTGATCACCCGCCCGATGTTCGTCTCCTCGGTCACGGTGATGACCTGTTCGGTGTAGATATCGGAGACGTCGAGCGCGTCGAGGTTCGGGAGCACCGCCGAGAGGATGTCGTCGGCGGTGACAACACCCCAGACCGACTCGCCCTCGAAGACCGGGACGACACGCGTGCCGCCCTCGACGAGCACGCGGGCGACCTCGCGGACATCGTCCTCTTTGCCGACCTTCGGCGCGGGTTGGACGAGGCCGCGCACCTTCGCGCTGTCCTGGACGTGAGACTGGACGAGCTGGCGCTCGTTGATGACACCCTCGTACTCGCTGTCCGCTGTGACGACGAACCCCTTCGGATTCTCGCGCTCGAACCGCGAGCGCACCTTCGAGAGTCGTTCGTCCGCGTCGACAGTCACGTAGTCGCGGGTCGCAATGTCAGCTATATCCATCTCTCCCTGTTCTTCGGTGGGTGAAGGTATGAAAGTTGGTTTCGCTCTCCGTTTCCGAGAACCGCCCGTTCCACCCGCATCACCCCGGTGGAGCCACCAGCACCGTCCGGGTGCGCGGGCCATCACACTCGACGAGCGGCACCGACTGCCAGGTGCCGAGCGCGGGCGAACCGCCCGCGACGGGGACAGTCACGCCCGGTCCGACGGGCATCGCCCGGACGTGGGCGTCGGCGTCTGCCGGCAGCGCGTCGTGGTCCCATCCGGTGACGGCACGCCGGCGGCCCGTTACTCGGCCGACCCGGGGGTCTTCTCGAAGTGGACGAGGTCGTACTCGCCGTAGGTGGCGGTGTCGACCCGCTCGTAGCCGGCCCCCGAGTACAGCGCGACGGCACGCTCCTGTCGCCGGGCCGTCGTGGCGAGCACGCGCGAGAACCCCGCCTCGACGGCCCGGCGTTCGAGCGCCCGGAGCAGGTCGGTGCCGTACCCCCGTCCCTGGACCGGCGGCGCGACCCGCATCCGGTGGAGTTCCGCGGCCCCCGCGACTGTCCGCTCGTCGTCGTAGCCGTCCTCGTTCGGGAGAAAGCCGCCCGTCGCCACGAGGAGACCGTCGAACGTCTCGACGGTCGCCCTGTGGCGGTCGGCCCCGTCGAACGCTGCCGTGTCGGCGGCCTCGAGCACGCCCACGAGGAACTCCCCGCCGGCGTCGAGGTAGGCCGACCCGATGCGCTCGATGTCGCCGTGACCGGGGATGTCGGCCGGGTCGGTGCCGGCCGCGCGCATCGCCCAGTCGTCGAGGCGGGCCACCGCGTCGGCGTCGCGCGGGTCGTACCCCCGGAACTGGGGGCTCATTCGAGTCGGTCCCGGAGCACACACTCACCGGGTTCGGTACACACACCGGCACCCAGCACGACGCCGGCGTTCAGACTCGTGTCGATACCCGTCTTCGCGCCGTCGCCGACGACGACGCCGAACTTCCGGCGACCGGTCGAGACGCGCTCGCCCTTTACTGTCATCCGGACGGACTGGTCGTCGTGGCGGAGATTCGCCACGGTGGTGCCCGCGCCGAGGTTGACCGACCGCCCGAGAACGCTGTCACCGACGTACGAGAGGTGGGGGACGTTCGTCCCGGCCATGACCACGCTG
Organism: Halovenus sp.; assembly: GCA_028275145.1. GTDB lineage: Archaea > Halobacteriota > Halobacteria > Halobacteriales > Haloarculaceae > Halovenus. The sequence goes on from JAQCNG010000088.1 coordinate 4,127, forward strand.
TTTTTGACCTCGACGCTGTGGCCAACCTCGACATCCTCGCACAGCAGCGTCCGCCCGCGGACGTACGCGTTCGGGCCGACGTGTGCGCCCGCCCGGACGAGCGTCGGCCCCTCGATGACGACACCGGGTTCGACCGTCGCGCCCGCCTCGACGACGACCGACCCGCGGAGCGTGGCGTCGTCGGCGACTGCACCGCGGACGTCCCGTGTCAGGCCGTCGAGTTTCCACTCGTTCGCCGCGAGCAGTTCCCACGGTCGGCCGACGTCGAGCCACCGACTCACGCGCACGAGCGAGAGCGTCGACTCCGCGACGACCCGCTCGACGACGTCGGTTATCTCGTGTTCACCGCGCTCGGACTCGGGGACGTCGAGCCACTCGCGGGCCGCCCCGGGGAAGACGTACGCACCGGCATTCGCCAGCGAGGAGGGTGGGTCCGACGGTTTCTCGACGATGTCGGTCACGCGGCCGTCGGCGACGGAGACGACACCGTAACTGGTGGGGTCGTCGACGGGTGTCGCGGCAAGCGCCGGGCCACGCTCGAACAGTTCCGCGATTGCCGCCGGGTCGTAGAGGTTGTCACCGTTGAGCACCGCGAAGGGGCCGTCGAGGTGCTCGCGCGCGGCGCGAACGGCGTCGGCGGTGCCACGCTGGCGGTCCTGGCTGACGAAGGTAACGGGCACATCCCGGTAGTCCGTGCCGAAGTACTCGCGGACGGCGGCGGCCCCGTAGCCGACCACCAGGACGAGTTCCGACGCGCCGGCGTCGACGGCCGCGTCGGCGACGTGTGCGACCAGCGGCCGGTCGGCGACGGGCAACGTCGGCTTCGGTCGCTGCGCTGTCAGCGGGCGCATCCGCGTTCCCTTTCCCGCGGCGAGAATGACCGTCTGCATGGGTGGAGAACGACCGGCACTGACAAAGGCGTACCGACCGCCGGCTAGTCGAGCCGTCATCGCGTCGCAGACACGACAGTCAGCACGGAGCACAGCGCAGATGTAGTCGCGCCGCCTACGGCGGGTATGGAACTGGTGTCGGTGGCAGCCATCTCCGAGAACCTGGTCATCGGGGACGACGGGGAGATACCCTGGGAGCATCTGCCGGAAGACCACAGACAGTACCGGGAACGGGTCGCGGACGACCCCGTGATACTGGGTCGCTGGACCTTCGACGCGATGCGGGAGGAGCTGCCCGGCCGGGCACAGGTCGTGTTGAGTCGCAGCGACCGCGAGTACGACCTCGGAAGCGCACAGCACGCGAGCGGCGTCGAGGCGGCCATCGCGCAGGTACGGGCCCTCGATGCGGAGACGGCCTACGTGCTCGGCGGTGCAGACATCTACGCGCTCTTCCAGTCCCACCTCGACCGGATGGTGCTGAGTCGTGTCCCCGGCGAGTACGAGGGTGACGCCTTCTACCCCGAGTGGGACGACAGCGAGTGGGACCTCGTGTCCGAGGACCTCTACGAGGGGTTCACACTCCAGCACTGGGAGCGCCGGTGACACTCCCAGAGTGTCGGCCCTTCGTGACCGAGCGCATATGAGCGGGCCGCCCCTACTGTTGGCCGTGGACCTGCACGTCCGCTACGAGGGTGACGACGACCCCGAGAAGTGCACGGCACGCCGTCTCGACAGGTTCGACCTCGCGGAGTTGCACGGCAGTAGCCGCGAGACACCGCCGGGTGTCGTGCTGAACCCCCACGCCGAGCGGGCGCTCTCGCCGGCCGACCGCGGGGCGAGCGACCGACTGGTGGCGCTCGATTGCTCCTGGGAGACCGCCGAGCGCGAGGCGTTCGACCTCCGCGGGACCCACCGGGCGCTGCCCTTTCTGGTCGCCGCCAACCCCGTCAACTTCGGCAATCCCTTCGAGTTGACGACCGCCGAGGCCTTTGCCGCGGCGCTGGTGGTTCTCGGCGAGCGCGACCAGGCCGAGCGGGTGCTCTCGAAGGTGCGGTGGGGCGGGGAGACCTTTCTGGAGCTCAACGCAGAGCCGCTGCGCCGGTACGCCAACTGCGAGGACTCGGCGGATGTGGTCGCCGTCCAGGAGGAGTACCTGGCGGACTGACCGGCAAGCGGTTGGGCGCGGGGCAGTCGAGGACCGCCGTCGGCGCGGCGCTACACAAAGGGGATGTCGGTGAGGACCGGCGGAATCGTCGGGAGGACGAACCAGATGTAGTAGACGGCGACGCCGAGCACGACGATACCGGTGACGCGGTAGACGTGTTTGCTGTGCCGGGCGAGCAGGCGGGTCAGTCTGCGGCCGGTGGACTCGGAGACGACCGCAAACCCCAGCAGCGGGGTTCCGAGGCCGACACCGAAGGAGAGAAACCCGAGCATACTCTCCAGTTGTGTGTCGTACAGAATCGGGGTCGTGCTGAAGAACGTGGCAATCAGCCCCGGGTTGCAGGGGATGATGATAGCCCCGAAAAAGAAGCCGTAACTGAAGGCGCTCAGAGCGGGGTACTCGGACTGTGGGGGTTCGACCGCGGGCAGTCCGGAGAAAAGCGTCGGCCGGACCAGCATGACCACACCGACAGCCGCGAGTACCCAGAACGCCACCGGGGAGAACGTCTCGACGGCGTCGTTGACCGCCTCACCGAGCACGAACGAGTAGACAACGCCGACACTCCCCATGAACGCGACGACACCCGCGAGCACCAGCGCGCCGAGCACGACAGGCGAGCGCCGCCGCCCCTCGCCGTCGGCGCTGGCGAGAAAGGCAACAAAGGCGGGGTACAGCGGGATGACACAGACCGCCGTCAGCGGCGTTCCCACCCCCAGCCAGAAGTGCCTGACCAGTGCGTCGACGGTCATGAACAGGTGCTGTCGAGGGTGTCCCCAATCGCATCGGCGGAGGATACCTTGCCGAGGGTCTCGGTCCGGCCGTCCGAACAGACCACGATGACCGGCGACTGCGGGGCGAACACGACCCGGTCACCGACGTCGTCCACGAGACTGCTGGTCAGTTCCGCCGGCGCGACGCCGAACCGCCAGTCGAAGCCGTTTTCCTCGGCGTGGGCAGCAACGTCGTCGGGGTCGTCGTTCTCGTCGATTGTGAGGTCCACCAGCGTCACCTCGTCGCCGCGGCGCTCGTGGAGCGTGTCGAGGTTCCGTTGCTGGCTGTGACAGACGGAACACCAGGTGGCAAACGTGTGCAACACGACGGGGCCGTTGGCCTCGGCCACCGTGAGGCTCTCGCCGGTCCGGGCGGCCTCGAAGGTTGTCGTCTGCCAGGCCGGTCGGGTGCTGCCGGAACCGTCGTCTGTGTCGCCGTTGTTCGTGGCTCCACCGGTCGAACTGTCGTCGGTGCCCTCGTCGTCGCCGCTCACACACCCCGCGAGCGCGACCACCCCCGCGCCCGCCGCCGCGAGCAGGGTTCGGCGTGACAGTCGATTGGTCATACCTGCCAGTTGGGGGTGGGGCCGAATAGAACTCGCTCCCGTGTGTCCGACACGCACACGACCGCGTGCGAGCGGTCCGGCAACCAGACGGTCCGGCAACCGGGCAGTCCGGCAACCAGACGGTCCGGCAACCGGGCGGTCCGGCAACCAGACGGTCCGGCAACCGGACAGTCCGGCAACCAGACGGTCCGGCAACCGGGCAGTCCGGCAACCGAGTGTACTTTAGTGCCGGCGGCAAATACAACAGGTATGAGCGAGGACGTCACCGGTCGCGAGCGGTTCGAGGCCGTCAGCGACCAGTACGACCCGGACGCGGTCGAGGACCGGGTGTTCGAGTACTGGGACGCGGTCGACGCCTACGAGCGCACCGTCGAGCACCGGGCCGACGAGGAGCCCTACTACTTCCTGGACGGCCCACCGTACACCTCGGGGTCAGCGCACATGGGCCACGCCTGGAACAAGAGCCTGAAAGACTGCTACATCCGCTACAGGCGGATGCAGGGCAACGACGTCTACGACCGGCCGGGCTACGACATGCACGGCCTGCCCATCGAGACGAAAGTCGAGGACGAACTCGACTTCGAGAACAAGAAGGATATCGAGGAGTACGGTGTCGACGCCTTTGTCGAGGACTGCCGGGAGTTCGCCGAGGGGAGTCTCGCCCAGTTGACCGAGGATTTCCAGCGGATGGGCGTCTGGATGGACTGGGACAACCCCTACAAGACGGTGAGTCCGGAGTACATGGAGGCCGCCTGGTGGGGGTTCTCCCGGGCCCACGAGCGGGGCCTCGTCGAGCAGGGCGAGCGCTCCATCACGCAGTGTCCCCGCTGTGAGACCGCCATCGCCAAAAACGAGGTCGAGTTCGACGACGTCCACGACCCCTCCATCTACGTGAAGTTCCCGCTGGAGGAGTCCCGGGCCACCGCAGAGGGGACAGACGACTCCGACGTCGAGGAGTCGCTGGTCATCTGGACGACGACACCCTGGACCATCCC
>JAQCNG010000091.1 GCA_028275145.1 Halovenus sp.
AATTGGTATACGACAATCGTCAATCGTCGGGATCGCAACCGGACAAGGAGTCGCGCTGGGAATCATCGGTGGGACTGTCGGGACCGCCTTGGCTGTTCCAGCTGCGCGGGGCCTCAATCGCTTGATCGCGGCGATTGTTGGGTTTGAGGGGCTTGTCCAACTTGAGATGCGATTTCTTCTTGGTGGGTTCATTATTGCGGTCGGAATCGGCACACTCAGTGCTGCTATCGCCGCGTGGCGGCTCTCTCGGTTGCCGCCTATCCATCGGCTCCAGGCTGCGTGAACTACCCTACCCTACTCGCTCACGGCTGACGCCGTTCGCTCCTTGAGGGCAGGGCTTCCTGCTTCCACGACGCGCTTTGCAGATACAGGCGTACCCACAGGGACCGCAGTCTCCACAGGCGTTGATTCGGAGTATCCCACTCCTACGTCTTCGAGGCCGCGAGAAAGGATGTTCCACGCCGCGTTCGCGTCCCTGTCCGCCTCAAATCCGCAGGCAGGACAAGAGTGTTCACGGACCCACAACGGCTTCTCTGTCGAGACGCCACACGACGCGCACTCCTTGGTCGTCCCTCTCGGGTTGACCGCAACGAAGTGCGTCCCCTCTCGCTCGCACTTGTATTCGAGCAACGAGAGGAACGTCCGCCACCCGGCAGACGCCGTGTTGCGGCTGTTCGACGGCGACTCCATCATCCCCTTGACGTTCAGGTCTTCGACTGCCACAAGGTCGTACTCCCGAGCGTAGTAGTTCGAGAGTTTGTGCAAGAAGTCGCGGCGCTTCCGACGGAGGTCCGCATGACACTCCGCAACGCGCCGACGTTGCTTCTCGTAGTTGTTCGACCCGTGTTGCTTCCGCGAGAGCTTCCGTTGCTCGCGCCCCAAGCGTTCACGCTCGTCGGAAAGGTCGAGCGACCCGACCGCCGTACCGGCCGTGTCGTGAGCGTACTTGAGAATCCCCACGTCGATGCCGACGCACCGCTCGGGATTCTCAGGCGGTTCGGGCGGCTCACGGTCCATTTCGACGCCGAACGTGGCGAACCACTCGCCCGTCGGTTCCTTCTTGACCGTGACCTGCTTGAGTTTGGCGTCGTCGGGGATGGCGCGGTGAAGCCGAATCGGTATGTCTGCGAGTTTCGAGAGTGACAGCACAGTCTGACCGCCCTTCTTGTCGAGCTTGAAGCCAGACTGACTGTAGGTGAAACTGCGGAACTCCCGTGGCGGCTTCCACTTGAGTTGGCCGACGCCATAGCCGTTCTTCTTGAGCGCGGAGAGTCCTTTAAGATTGTCGAACAGACGTTCCACAACGGTTTGAAGAACCTTCGAGTACACGTCGGAGAGGCCGTCCCACCACTTCTTGAGGTCGGGTAGCTCCGACCGTAGCGTGGTCATGGACGGCAGTTCGCCGTGTTCATCTTGGTACTCGTTGAGGCGGTAAAGCGTGTGGTTGTAGAGTTGCCTACAAATGTCTCGGTGGCGGTCCAACTCCTCTCGGTGGGCGTCGGACGGCTTGAGACGGTACTTGTAGGCGTAGTACATGGTTCTCTACTCGCGTTGGTTCTCAACGTACTGTTTCAGCACATCCAGCGACACCTGCCCCGTCGAGATGAGGCAGTACGAGTCGTTCCAGAACGAGTTGCCCCACAGTTCAGTTTTCAATTCATCCTCGTACTCGTTACGGATACGGCGAGCGGTCGCGCCCTTGGCCGTGTTGATGAACTTCACGAGGTCCGTGGTGGGTTTCGCTCGGAACAGGATGTGAACGTGGTCGTCCTCTCCGTCGAGGTTCGTCAGTTCGACACCGTAGTTATCGGTGAACCCGCTGATGACCTCGTGAATGAATTGGGTTCGCTCCTCGGTTAGCACTCCGCGCCGATACTTCGTGGTGAGTATCAGGTGGTAGTGCAGGGAATACGTCGAGTGCGCTCCCGAGTCGAGGTCGTACTCCATTAGGTTCGTACTGTTGTACGGTACCCTAATGAAAAAACGTTGCGACTACGTGGGCCTGTGGGCCTGCAACCGTACCGATGTATGAACAGATGATGACGGCGCTGTATCCCCACCCTACTCCGCTCTCTTCGGTCGCTCCGTTGAGGGTGGGGGCTTAGCGCCTATACCAGCTAATCGGTTACGGCCACGCTGGTCTGAGGACAGAACCCGCCCCGGGGGGCCGCGCTGCCAGATTGCACGGTCTCTGCTCCTCGCGGGGTCGGGCGGGGAATCCGAGCCGGCAAATTTAAGCGCCAGTCGCACCCCTCTGTAGTATGGACGAAACGCGCCGACCACTCGACGTCCTCGAGGAGACAGTCGGCAGTCAGGTAACAGTCGAACTAAAGGACGGCGGCCGATTCGAGGGGCGACTCGCAGGGTACGACCAGCACATGAATCTCGTCGTCGAGACGGGCGGGACAGCGGAAGACACAACCGTTATACGCGGTGATAACGTCGTATCGATACGGCAATGACAAAGGGAACTACCGGCCAGGGTCCCAAGAACACGACAACACACGTGAAATGCCGACGGTGCGGTGAGAAGTCGTATCACGTAAAAAAGGAGGTCTGTTCGTCGTGCGGATTCGGCAAATCGGCCAAACGTCGTGACTATGCCTGGCAGACGAAAGCCGGCGAATAGTATGCACGAAAAGTGCGGTGTGGTCGGCATCTCGCTGTCCGACCGTGACGCCGCGCGGCCACTCTACTACTCACTGTACGCCCTCCAGCACCGCGGCCAGGAGTCCGCGGGCATCGTCACACACGACGGGTTCCAGCAGTACGAACACGTCGAGATGGGGATGGTCGGTGACGCGTTCGACGGCCCGGCGCTGGAGTCGTTGAACGGTTCGAACGGTGTCGGTCACGTCAGGTATCCGACCGAAGGTGGCGTCAACGAGTGTTGCGCCCAGCCGTTCTCGGTGTCGTTCAAGAGCGGGTCGCTCGGTCTCGCCCACAACGGCAACCTGGTCAACGCCGACGTGGTCCGGGACGACCTGGCGGAGATGGGCCACGCCTTTACCTCCACCGGGGACACCGAGGTAATCGCCCACGACCTGGCGCGCAACCTGCTGGAGTCCGACCTCGTGCGCGCGGTCAAGGCGACGATGGAGCGCATCCACGGCTCCTACTCGCTGACGATAATGCACGACGAGACGGTGCTCGGGGTGCGAGACCCGCAGGGCAACCGTCCGCTCTGTCTGGGCGAACTGGAGGACGGCTACGTCCTCACCTCGGAGTCGGCGGCAATCGACACACTCGGGGGCGAGTTGATACGCGACGTCGAACCGGGTGAACTCGTCGTGTTGCGCCCCGACGGTTCGGGCTACGACAGCTACCAGCTCGTCGACAACGAGTCGACGGCCCACTGCTTTTTCGAGCACGTCTACTTTGCACGACCGGACTCGGTCATCGACGGCAACCTGGTGTACGACGTGCGCCGCGAACTGGGCCGCCGGCTCTGGGAGGAGGCCGGCGTCGAGACGGACGTCGTGATGCCGGTGCCCGACTCCGGGCGGGCGTTTGCCTCCGGCTACGCCGAGGCCGCCGACGAGGACGGGGCCGACACCGAGTTCGCCGAGGGGCTGATGAAAAACCGGTACGTGGGACGGACGTTCATAATGCCGACACAGGACGAGCGCGAGCGGGCAGTCCGGCTGAAACTCAACCCGATCAGATCGACCGTCGAGGGGCGCTCGGTGACTGTGATAGACGACTCGGTCGTCCGCGGCACGACGTCCACACAGTTGCTCGAGGTGCTCGAGGAGGCCGGGGCCGAGGAGATACACGTCCGCATCGGTTCGCCACCGATTGTCGCGCCGTGTTATTTCGGTATCGACATGGCGAGTCGGGAGGAACTCATCGCCGCCGACCGGAGCGTCGGGGAGATAGAGACCGAGATCGGGGCCGACAGCCTCGCGTACCTCTCTATCGACGCCATCACCGCCACACTCGACAGCGACCGCAGCGACCTCTGTCTGGGCTGTGTCACCGGCCAGTACCCCTACGACGTCGAGGACGAGGAACACGACCGCGAGGTGACGCGACCGACAATCGGTGCTGCCGACGACTGATACAGTCGTTCGTGATTATTTTCGTGGCCACGTCACAGAGACCGGTCTGTCAGGGCGTGATACACGCAGTTTGTGTCACCGTGGCGCTAAAGAGTCACGAACGACCGTATGAGAGCCACGGCCGAGTCCTCCCGTGCAGGTTGCCCGCCCGGAAAGACGGGGGACTTAACAGCCTTCCGACCCGACTAGAAGACAATGAGTGACGGAGGCGACGAGCCGGCTCCCCGGACGGAGACTGCGGCAAACACCGACTCCGGAACGGCTGGCCGGTCCGCGTCGACAGCCAGCCCGAGCAACACCAGCGGACAGGAGAGCGTCGAGTTCGACGAGCGGGTGACACGGGCACGGACTGCGCTCCGCGAGAGCACGCACAGTGTCGACCCCGGAACGCTGCGCGAGTACACGACAGAGCGGCGGGACCTGGACCCCTCCATCCGGTTTCTGTGGGGGCTCCGGACCACCGTCGGTGTCGCGCTCCTGACCGCGATACTCACCGGGCTCATCGGGGCCGCGGGCGCGCCGGTTCAGTTCGGTGGGCTGGTGCTCGTGGTGCTTTTTGTGCTGGGGACCGGGCTGGTTGTGTTGCGCTACCGGCGCTGGGTCTACCAGATCAGAGCGGACTCGCTGTATCTGGAGCGCGGGGTGTTCGTCCACCGGCGGACACACGCGCCCTACGTCCGCATCCAGCACGTCGACACGAGCAGAGGGCCGCTGGAGCGGTGGCTGGGTCTGTCGACGCTGGTCGTCTACACCGCCGGTTCCCGCGGCGCGGACATCTCTATCCCCGGGCTGGAGCCGGCGGAGGCCCGTGACCTCCAGCAGCGGGTGAAGCAACTGGCAATCGACGCGGAGGGCGACGACGCGCTATGAGCGGCGGGTTCGACACCGACCTGATGCGGCTGGACTCGCGGTCTGTCCCCTACCGTGTCATGGAGAACGCCGCACGCATCGCGGGGGTCATCGTCTTCTCGCTCCTGTTCGGCGGGGGCGGGGGTGGAAACGGTCTGGCCGGGACACTCCTGTTTGTCGTCGTCGGGGTGCTGGCGGTGGCCGCCTGGGAGACGGCCTACGTCCGGCGGTTCACCTACCAGGTCGCCGGCGACACGTTCGACATCCAGTCGGGCGTGCTCTCGCGGCGCGAGCGGGAGATACCCTTCGAGCGCATCCAGAACGTCGATATCGCACAGAACGTGGTCCAGCGGGCAATCGGTATCGCCGAGGTGCGTATCGAAACCGCCGGCGGCGGCACCTCCGAGGCACAACTCCAGTACGTCAGTCGCTCGGAGGCCACCCGGCTCCAGGAGCTCATCAGCAGTCGCAAACACGAGGGCACCGAGCGCGACCCCGGGGCACCGGACGACATCCTGTTCGAACTCGAGGGGCGCGAACTGACGTTGCTCGGTGTCACCTCCGCCAACTTCCGGTTTTTCGGGGCGGTTCTCGTGCTGTTCTCGGTGCTTGGCTCCGCCGGAGCACAGCGAACCGAGATGGCCGCGCCGCAGCCACGGATGCGGCTGATTCTGCTGGCCGGGCCGGCGCTCGCAATCGCCGCGCTGGTGACGCTGTGGGTTGTAAGCGGTGTGCGGGCGGTGCTGCGGTACTACGGGTTCCGTCTGCTGCGCCACGAGGGTGAACTGCGCTACGAGCGGGGCCTGTTCCAGCGGTACAACGGGACCATCCCGCTCTCGAAGGTCCAGACGCTGATGATACGGGAGAACTTCATCGCGCGGACCGTCGGGTACGCGAATCTCGTTATCGAGACGGCGGGCTACTCGCCGGGACAGGGCAGCGACAGCGTCGAGTCTGCGGTCCCGATTGCGCGCCGCGACCGGGTGTTCGCACTCGCCGATACAATCGAGGACGTCGGCGACATCGACTTCGAGCGGCCGCCAGCGCGTGCTCGCATCCGCTATCTCGCTCGCTACACGATTGTCGTCGCCGTCGCCGTCGCGCTCGCAGGGGGGTACCACGCGGTGACCGGCAACCTCGGTGACTGGTATCTGGCCGCTGCGCTCTGGGTGCTGGTTCCGCCTGCCGCACATCTCAAGTGGACACAGCTGGGGTACTACTACGACGACGAGCACATCGTCACCCGCCAGGGGTTCTGGACCCGTCGCATCACGATTGTTCCCTACTACCGGGTGCAGACAGTGTCGGACTCCCAGACGGTGTTCCAGCGGCGCCGGAATCTTGCGACGCTGGTTGTCGACACGGCGAGTTCGGGCGGTTTCTGGGGTGGTGACGCCGTTGCGCTGGATATCGACGTCGACGTCGCCAGGAACCTCCGTGAGGAGTGTCACGACCGGTTCCAGAAGTCCATCGGTCGCCGGGCCGAACTGCTCGACGGGGCCGACGAGGATGGTGCGACCGGCCACGACCTGCCGCTGGGTGGGGAACCGACCGCAGACGGCGGCCGCCACGGCGGGTCCCGGCGCGACGGCGACGGGTCCAGATGATTTTTCAGCACACGACCCCTCAGTTCCTGTAATGGCGGCCGAGATTCGGCCGGCGAGGTCGACAGACCTGCCGGCGGTTCAGCGTGTCGCCCGGGCGGCGTGGTACGCGGCCCACGAACCGATAATCGGCGAGGAGAGTGTCGAGGAGTTCCTCGCCGAGTACTACAGTCGAGCGGCCCTCGAGGAGCGTCTCGACGGGGAGACGGTCTTTCCGGTGGCAGTCGAGGACAGGGTGGTTGGGTTCGCCGTCGCCGGACCGACGGACGACCCGACGACGTACGTGCTCGGCCGCATCTACGTCGACCCGGACCGCTGGGGCGAGGGAATCGGACAGCAACTGCTGCAGGACGTCCAGAGGCGTGCCCGCGAGCGCGGCGGCGAGCGGATGCGTCTTGGCGTGATGGCCGAGAACGACCGGGCTGTTTGCTTCTACGAGGCCGCCGGCTACGAACGGGTCGGCGAGCGCGTCGACGAGCGCATCGGCACCACCACCTACGAGTACGAGCGGCCGCTGTAACTGTCGAACCGCGACCGCTCTGTTCGGCGCATCGAACGGCTTTTGCCCGGTCCTGCGTTACGCACTGACAATGGAGACACTCGTCGTCGGTGCCGGTTCGATGGGGCGCTGGGCCGGCCGCCTGACCCGGGACGCCCTCGGTGCGGAGCTGTTCTTTCTCGACCGTGACCCCAAAACGGCGCGTGACGCCGCGGCCACCGTCGGCGGTGGGGCGGTCGAACCGGACGCACTGGCAGGGGCCGACAGCGACGCGGAGGCGTTCGGGGTCGTCTGCGTGGCCGTGCCGATCCCGGCGGCGGCCGGGGCAATCGAGAGCTACGGC
>JAQCNG010000097.1 GCA_028275145.1 Halovenus sp.
GGGCTTGGCTCTGTGGGTGCGGTCAGCCGTCGGGTGTTCTCGCGGACGTCGCCGTCCATGATGGCCGAACCGATCAGCAGGCCGTCGGCGCCGGCCCGACGCATCCGCCCGACGTCGGCCGGCGTCTCGATGCCGCTCTCGGCGAGAAGCGTCACCTCCCCGGGTGCGGCGGGTGCGACCGTCTCGAACGTGTCGAGGTCGACCGCCAGTCGCGCCAGGTCGCGGTTGTTCACACCGACGATATCGGCTCCGGCGGCGAGTGCCTCCTCGAGTTCCTCGCGGCTGTGGACCTCGACGAGCACCTGAAAGCCCCGCTCGCGAGCGGCCGCCACCAGCCCCGACAGCTCCTCGGCGAACCGTGCGATGAGCAAGACGACGTCCGCAGCCACCACGTCCAGTTGTGGCTCCGCGAGCAGGAAGTCCTTGCGCAACACGGGCACGTCCACGGCCTCGCGCACGCGGCGCAGGTCCTCGGGTGTCCCGCCGAAGTGGTCGGGTTCGGTCAGCACCGACAGCGCGGCCGCGCCCCCGGCCACCATCGCCTCGGCCAGTTCGACCGGGTCCCCCCGGTGCTCGCCCGCCGTTGTCGGTGAGGTGGGTTTTATCTCCGCGACGACCGGTACCCGCCCCGCGTCGGCGGCCCGCTCGAACGCCGCCGGCAGTGACCGCGCCTCGACTGCGAGCCGTTCGGTTCCTCCGCCGCGCTCCCTTGCCTGTTCCAGTATCGACCTGACCGCGGGGGCGAGCCCCTCTGTGCCGTCCATTAATGAACACTAATGGACAGAGATGTACATAAGACTTGCGTCGGCGGCCGGGTCGTGTGTGGGGCTTCTGTGTTCGACCGACCGACACGCTCTTCTCGCCGCCGCGAGGAGAGCGTGCATGGCCCACGAGATAGCGGTGATTCCGGGCGACGGCATCGGCGGCGAGGTGGTTCCGGCGGCGACGACGGTGCTCGCGGAGACGCCCGCCGACTTCGAGTTCGTCCGCGGGGACGCGGGCGACGCGACGAGAGCCGAGACGGGCGCGGCACTGCCCGAGCAGACCCGGACCGTGGCCGCGGCGGCCGACGCCACCCTGTTCGGCGCGGCCGGCGAGACTGCCGCCGACGTTATCCTGCCGCTGCGGGAGGTGGTCGGGTCGTACGCGAACGTCCGTCCGGCCCGCACCTACCCGGGTGTCGGCGCGCTCGCGCCCGACGCAGACATCGTCTTCGTCCGTGAGAACACCGAGGGCGTGTACGCGGGCATCGAGAGCGAGATTGCCGACGGGGTCCGAACGCTGACCCGCGTCACGACCGAGGCGGCCTGTGAGCGCATCGCCGAGTTTGGCTTCACATACGCGGCCGAAAACGGGTACGACCAGGTCACGATAGCACACAAGGCAAACGTGATGCGCGAGACCGACGGCCTGTTTCTCGACGTGGCCCGGCGGGTGGGTGGGGAACACGAGACGGGCTACGAGACGGCGCTGATGGACGCGCTCGCGACGGACCTGGTGATGCGTCCCGAGACGTACGGCGTCGTCATCTGCCCGAATCTCGCGGGTGACGTGCTCTCGGACCTGGCGGCAGGACTGGTCGGTGGTCTCGGTCTCCTGCCGTCGGCGAACGTCGGCCGGGAGAACGCGCTGTTCGAACCGGTCCACGGCACCGCACCCGACATCGCCGGCGAGGGGGTGGCGAACCCGACGGCGACGGTGCTCTCGGCCGCGATGTTGCTGGACCACCTCGACCACCCGGAGGTCGCGGCCGCCGTCCGTGGGGCCGTCGAGACGGTGCTCGCCGAGGGGCCGACCACGCCGGACCTCGGTGGGACTGCGACGACCGACGAGATGACCAACGCCATCGTCACGCAGATGGACTTTTAACCCCGGGCACCCAGAGATAAAACAATGGAACACGTCGACGTTGCGGTTGTCGGCGGCGGACCGGCCGGTTCGTCGGCGGCGTGGCAGGCCGCCGACCACGGCGCGAACGCCGTCGTCTTCGAGAAGGGCGTCCCCCGGGAGGACCGCCCCCGTCCCGGACCGGACTCGACCGACGCCGCCGGGCTGCTCGACTACTGGGTCGACCTGATGGACTTCGGTCCCGAGGAGATCCCCGAGGAGGTCGTCCTGCGTGATATCTCGGGTGCGGAGTTCATCGGTCCAGAGGAGTCGCTGACGCTGAGCACCACCGGAATCCCGTCGCAGTACCCCGAGTTCGGACTCGCCTTCGACCGGGCGGCCTTCGACGACTGGTTGCGCGAGGAGAGCGAGGCCGCAGGGGCCTCCTACCGGGCCGGCGACGCCGTCACCGACGTCGAGACCGACCTCGACGGGCGGAAGCCGAGTCACACGCTGACGCTTGCCGACGGCGACCAGTTCGAGGCCGACTATCTGGTGCTCGCGGACGGCCCACAGCGGACGGTCACAATCGAGACACTCGACCAGTTCACCCCCGACGGGCGACAGATGGCGGACGTGCTCAACCCCTCGCAGGTCAACCACATCGCCTACCAGGAACACCGGCGTGTCCCGGCGGGACTGGCGGAGTCGGACCGCCTGCGGTTCTGGTGGGGCCACATGCCCGGCCACACCGCCTACCCGTGGGCGTTCCCGAACGAGAACAACATCTCCCGTATCGGTCTCACGATGCCTATCGGCCTCGATGTCGACGAGTTCGACGCCGAGGAGTGGCCGCTGCTCCGGCCCGAGGACGACCGCATCCCCCGCGGCGAGGAGTATCTCCGGCGACTCATCGACCACGAGTTCCCGGCCTACGACATAGACGACATGCCGCTGGTCGAGGACCGCGGCAAGCAGGGCGGCACCGAGACCTACCCCATCTCCTCGACGCGACCGATCGAGTCACCGACGGGCGCGAACATCGCCGTCGTCGGCGGTGCGATGGGCGGCACCTCCGCGTTCCACGAGGGCGGTGACCACGTCGCCGTCCGCACGGGCAAGATTGCGGGCGAACTCGCCGCCACGGAGTCACTCGCGGAGTACAACCAGACCTGGCAGCGGGCACTCGACCTCGAGTTCTCCCGGAACGTCACCGTCGCCGAGATGGTCGAGGACTACGGACCGGGCGACTGGGACCGGGCGTTCCAGGTCGCCAACATCGTCACGGAGAACTCCCGGCTGAAGGCGCTGCTCAAATCCGGCGTCTCCGGACTCAAACTCCTGTGGAACTACAAACGGGCGCTCGGCCGGTACGACGACGGCGGCTACGTCCAGTTCCGCGAGAGCGAGTACGCGGTGTAACCGACCTCTCCCTACTTTGCTCGGTCTTGCGACCTCGCTCGTTGAGGGTAGCGTGGGACCGGAGGTCCCACTGACCATGCGAACGGGCGCTGCGCGGCCGTGAGCAGATGGGGCTTTGATGTGGGACTCGCCGTCAGTTGTCGCCGGGGAGGAAGGTCTTTCCTCGCCCGTACCGAAC
>JAQCNG010000109.1 GCA_028275145.1 Halovenus sp.
CCGCTGCGCGAGCACGCCAACCCGATGGAGGAGCGCACCGAGTTGCCCGACCGGTCGGACACGATGTTCATCAACATCGGGCCACACCACCCCGCCACACACGGTGTGTTGCACCTCAAGACGGTGCTCGACGGCGAGCAGGTCGTCGACGTCGACCCGGACATCGGCTACCTCCACCGGTGTGAGGAGCAGATGTGCCAGCAGTCGACCTACCGCCACCAGATAATGCCCTACCCCGACCGGTGGGACTACATCTCGGCGGGTATTCTCAACGAGTGGGCCTACGCCCGCGCCGCCGAGGACATGGCCGATATCGACGTGCCCGAGTACGCCCAGGTCATCCGGACGATGTCGGCGGAACTGTGTCGCATCTGTGCACACCTGCTGGCCATCGGTACGTTCGCGCTGGACATCTACGGCGATTTCACCGCGATTTTCATGTACGCCGTCACCGACCGCGAGCGCATCCAGAACCTGCTCGAGGACCTGACCGGTCAGCGACTGATGTTCAACTACCTCCGCCTGGGCGGGGTCGCCTGGGACCTGCCCGAACCCCGTGAGGAGTACTTCGAGAAGGTCCGGTCGGTGATGGGTGAGTTCCCCAACCGACTCGAGGAGTACCACAACCTGCTGACCTCGAACGAACTGTTCCAGATGCGGGTGCTGGATACGGGGGTTCTCCCGACAGAGCAGGCCAAAAGCTACGGTGCGACGGGGCCGGTCGCCCGCGCATCGGGCATCGACTACGACCTGCGCCGGGACGACCCGTACGGCCACTACGACGAACTCGACTGGGATGTCGTCACGGACGACGGCTGTGACAACTTCTCGCGCGCGCTCGTTCGGCTAAAGGAGATGGAACAGTCCGCCCGCATCGTCGAGCAGTGTGTCGACATTCTGGCGGACTGGCCGGTCGACGACCGCGAAATCCAGTCGAACGTGCCCCGGACGCTCAAACCCGACCCCGACACGGAGATCTACCGGGCAGTCGAGGGGGCAAAGGGCGAACTCGGCATCTACATCCGCGCGGACGGCACGGACAAGCCCGCGCGGTTCAAGATTCGTAGCCCCGCCTTCTGTAACCTCCAGTCGCTCGAGGTGATGGCCGAGGGCGAGTACGTCGCGGACATGATCGCCGCGCTCGGCAGCCTCGACATCGTTCTCGGGGAGGTCGACCGATGACGCTCCCGGGGGACATCGAGGGTGTGCTCCCTGTCGGCGGGTTCGCCGCCGAGGCGCTCGCGGCGCTGCTCGCGGCCACCCTCGTCGGCACGTTCGTGATGATAAACACCGCGCTCGCCGGGCCGTGGGCAAAGCGCAAGATAACGGCCGCGTTCACCGACCGCATCTCGGTCAACAAGTTCGGTCCGCTCGGCGTCGGTATCGTTGTTCCGGACGCGGTGCGACTCATCTCGAAGGAGCTCATCGTGCCGGAGGGGGCCGACCGGCCTGCCTGGGACTTTGCGCCGCTGGTGCTCGTGTTCTCGGCGCTGTTTGCCTTTGCCGTTATCCCGATGGGCAGTCTCGGCCCAGTCAACGTCCACCTCGCTGACCCCGAGGTCGGGCTGATATTCGTCTTCGCCATCGCCTCGCTCGCCTCGCTGGGGCTCGTGATGGCCGGCTACGCCTCGAACAACAAGTACTCGTTTCTCGGCGGACTCCGGGCGGTCGCACAGAATCTGGCCTACGAGATTCCGCTCATCCTCGTGGGCATCTCGGTGGTCCTCTACACCGGGTCGCTCCAGATGAGCGAGATTGTCGCCAGACAGGGCGAGACGCTGGTCGCGCTCGGCCCGCTCTCGGTTCCCGCCTGGTTCGCCATCGTCAACCCCTTCGCGTTCGTGCTGTTTCTCGCCGCGAACGTTGCCGAGGTCGGACGCAACCCCTTCGACATCCCCGAGGCGCCGACAGAGATTGTCGCGGGCTACCAGACCGAGTACTCCTCGGTTTACTTCGTGCTCATCTATCTCGGCGAGTTCGTCCACATCTTCCTGGGCGGGGCGATCATCGCCACAATCTTCCTCGGCGGCCCCGCCGGGCCGGTGTTGCCGGGACTGGTCTGGTTTCTCATCAAGATCTGGGCGATGTTCCTGTTCACCCAGTGGTTGCGCTCGGCGGTTCCGCGCGTGCGCGTCGACCAACTCATCGAGATTGGCTGGAAGGGACTGCTCGTGCTCGCGTTCGCAAATCTCTTCTTGACCGCCGCCATAGTGGGGGTACTAGCAGCATGATCGGGGTTCTAAAGGGTATGGCGACGACGATGAAACACGCCCTCGACGGGGAGACGTTCACTGTCGCGTATCCCGACGACGCGCCGGAGGTGTCACCCCGCTTTCGCGGCGTCCACAAGTTCAGCCAGGAACGGTGTATCTGGTGTCGACAGTGCGAGAACGTCTGTCCGAACGACACAATCCAGATTGTGATGGACGACCGGCGCAACGGCGAGCAGTACAACCTCCACATCGGCCAGTGCATCTACTGCCGACTCTGTGAGGAGGTCTGTCCCGTCGACGCCATCATCCTCACCCAGAACTTCGAGTTCGTCGCAGAGACGAAAGACGAGTTCGCGTACAACATGGAGGACCTGAAGAACGTCCCCTGGTACAACGACATCGACCCACTCGAGTCACGGGAACCGGACCGGGCGGCGTGGGTGGGCGAGGGCGAGGGTGAGGTCGACTACCAGTGAGCGGTTCGAGTGCACCCTTCCGCGAGCGAACAGCGTGAGCGAGCGGCTTTTTTGATCCAGATTTTTCGAGGAGTGGTGACTCGCCTCGCTCGTCACCCGACGAAAAAAAAGGTGGGGTCGCAACGACATCGACCCACTCGAGTCACGCGAACCGGACCGGGCGGCGTGGGTGGGCGAGGGCGAGGGTGAGGTCGACTACCAGTAAAACTGGTGGAAGGTTGGATACCGATGTGTCCGGGCCGCTCGTCACCGGACATCCGTTCGGTTCCTCGCGGCCCTCTGTCTCCTGTCCCTGTCGGGATACGTATCGCCCATGACGGTGATTCACACACGGGTTCCGCCGACTCTTGATGCTTGGTCACCACGGGAGTCGGGCCGTCAACCACCCATGGCGACGGTGCTCTGCAAGCCCGGTAACAAGGTGTGACCGGAGCCGGCACAGGAACCGCGAGGTTCGACCACCAAGGAGAGAGCCGCGTTGAGAAACCGCGGGGCAATGACTTCTCGGTGGATGGGAGCCCCCGTGGCAGGGCCACAGGACGCTCCCGAGCGAGGGTCGAAACCCGCCCCCGCCAACCTCGGGAGAGCCAGTCCTGAAACCGACCGGCACCGCGCCGGGTTCCCTCTGTCGAGGGAAGCCGCGCCGTTTACGGCGCGGAGGATGTCACGGTGGTTCGCCGGAAGGATTCGTTTTCTTCGAATCCCCGGCCGTCGCTCGGCTTCGAGAACTCGGGTTCGATGTCTGGGCGGACCCCGTGCAGTGGTGGATTCGGGGCGAAGGCGGCACAATCGAGTCGTTCGACGAGTCAAGCGAAACAGTCGACGCCCGATTCGATTTTTCCGAGTTCTCGATGACGGCAACGGTCACGACTCCGTTCGAACTTATCGACTTCTCGATATATACGGACAAGTCCCGATAGGACTAATCGGTGACGAACGAGGGTCGAGACACCGGCGACCGTTCCTCACGGCGGGCAGATAGCCCCCACGGTTTCGACGACTCGTCCGACCGACGTGGGCTACTCCCCCCAGTAGTACCGCGGCGCGAGGGTGAGGTAGGCGAGCGCGAACAACAGGAGCACGCGCGGGAACACCCGTTCGAGAACGGCGGGGAGGAGGATGGCGGCCATCTGGAGCGCCCCGAGTACGATGGCGTCCCGGTCACGCAGTTTCGGGTAGGGAACCGGTGCGATCATCAGCACCGAGAGCACGACAGTGGCCCCGAGCAGGGCGGGTACGTTCGTCAGTCCCGCGAGGTACGCCACCGCGAGAATCGACGACGCGAGCGTGTTCTGGATGCCCGGGCGGGTCTCGTCCTCGCCGACGTAGACTGTGTACAGCGCCGTGCGGACGAGCGAGAAGACGACGAACCCGGCGGCGACGGTGCCGGCGACCGCAGCGAGTTCGGGTTCCTCCGACAGCGTCCAGATTTCGTCGCGAAACTCCTCGCGGGCGGCGACGAACACGAAGATTGCGGGTGTGGTGCCAAAGGAGACGATGTCGGCCATCGAATCGAGATACGGGCCGACCTCGGTGCCCCCGAACCGGCGCGCGATGACCCCGTCGAGTCCATCTGCGACGGCCGCCAGCAGGATGAGCTGTGCGACGAGCAGCACCTCACCGAGCACGGCGGCCGCCAGCGCCAGCACCCCGATTGCCGCGTTCAACAGCGTCATGACGTCGGCCCACCCGAGCCGGTCCAGCACCTGGAGGGACATACACGACGGTCGGCCAGTGGGTACAAGAAGGGCGCGGATTCGCCGTCCACCCGCGTGTTTCCTCGCCGGCCCTCTCGGCCTCGACCGTCCCCGACTCCGTTCGCTGGCACCCGGGAGATTATATCCACAGTCCACGAACACGTGGACGTGTCCGTACGTGACCGTCTCCGGGCGATACTCCGCCGTGTGCCCTTCGGACTCGGCGTTCCCGGGTCGATGGACCACCCGACGACAGGCGGACTCGCCCGCGACCGCGAGCAGCCGGAGTCGGAGTCCGGGGAGACAGACGAGAACAGGCCCGGGCGCTGACCGCGCTACTCGTCTTTGAGCGACAGCACCGTCCGGTCGAACGCACAGACGAGCGTATCGTCCTGATTGAACACCTCGACGTGCATCTCGACGACGCCGCGCTCGCCGTCGCTGGTCTCGCGCTTGCTCGTGATGGTCGACTCGACGTGGAGGGTGTCGCCGTGGAACACCGGTGCGGGATGCTCCATGTTGTCGTAGCCGAGGTTGGCGACGATGGTGCCGTCGGTTGTCTCGGGGATGGTCAGCGCAACCGCGAGCGACATGGTGTAGAGACCGTTGACGATGCGCTCGCCGAACTGCGTGTCGGCGGCGAACTCGGCGTCGAGATGCAGGGGTTGCTGGTTCATCGTCATGTCGCAGAACCGCTGGTTGTCGACCTCGCTCACCGTGCGGCGGCGCTCGTGGCTGATGACCTCGCCGACCTCGAACTCGCCGTAGTAACGTCCCGTCATGCCCGGTGGGTCGGGGGCGGGCCACAATATGCTATCGGTTGGCCGACCGTGCCGGGTCCGGAACGGCTCTCTCTGTCTCCCAGATGTCGGGAGCAAAGGGAGGGGTTGAAATATGCGCGGTCCACAGAGACAGGTATGAACATTCCCCTGCGACACTATCTCGGCGTGACGACGGCGAGTACGCTCTTTCTCATCCTGCTTGGGGTGTACACCGGCAAGATCGGCGCGGGGCTGGCCTGTGAGGGGCGCTGGCCGCTGTGTGACGGCTGGATGGGGCTGTTCCCGGCACACTGGCCGAGTTTCGTCGAGTGGTTCCACCGACTGGTGGCGATGGTCGTCGGCTTCATGATAATCGGCGCGGCGATACTGGCGTTCTACCGCAACTACAACCGGTACGTCCGGTACCCGCTCGCGCTCGCCGTGTTACTGCTTCCGGTCCAGATTCTGCTCGGCGCGAACACCGTTCTCAGCTTCGGCGTCTGGGCGTCGATGGCCCACCAGACCGCCGCACAACTCGTGTTCGCCTCGCTGCTGTTCGCGACGACGGTCACCTACCTCGGGCCGGGTCGCCCTGACAGCGAAACCGCGTCGACGTCCCAGAGCGCTCCTGCTGGCAGTCAGGCCGACGACTGAGACGCCGTTGGTGTCTGCCTGCTCACGACTCCGAATCGCGCTCGACCGTAGAGTCATCCCCAGCAGTGCGGTGACCAGTAGCGACCCCCGCTTGCCGACGACAAACGGGGGGAGAAAGGCGACGAGACCCTCGAGGGACTCC
Organism: Halovenus sp.; assembly: GCA_028275145.1. Classification (GTDB taxonomy): domain Archaea; phylum Halobacteriota; class Halobacteria; order Halobacteriales; family Haloarculaceae; genus Halovenus. Next base: position 5,944 of record JAQCNG010000109.1, read on the forward strand.
GGACCCCCGACCGCCTCGTACGGGTCGGCGAGCCACCCGGGGGTCGGCTGGCCGGCAATCCACGCCAGCGTGACCACGAGCATCGTGCCCGTCGTCACCCCGCGGAACCCCCGGAGGTCGTCGACTGTCTCCGTCGAGATGCGGGTGTACCGGGTCAGGTCCGAACGCGGGCAGTCGGGGCCCGCTCGCCCGGCGGACGGTCGGTCAGCCGTCGCCGACCGAGAGCGTCGTTGTCTGCTCCTAGTTCGTCTGGTCGAGGACGATGACCTCGCCGCCGGCAAAGACGTAGAGGTAGTCGTCGACGTAGCGGGCGCGGGTCACCTCCTTCTCGGCGGTGACCTCCGTGACGACCTCGAGGTTGCCGCCGGCGTAGTCGACAACCCTGGCAGTGTTGCCGGCCGGCAGAACAAACACCTCGTGGCGACGGTCGATCATGAACGCGTGGTGTGACTCCTCGATGGCCGACCAGTGCTCCCCGAGCACCAGGTCGTCGGCGACGGCGGTGTCGGTCGGGTCGGTCACGTCGAACAGCACTGATTTCAC
>JAQCNG010000224.1 GCA_028275145.1 Halovenus sp.
GCGCGCACCGTCGGTTGTGGTCGAGTGTCCAACAGGTAGGAGTGGGACACTCCGAACCGCTCATAAAGGGAAATCGCCTGCGGAGTCTGGAATCTCTGTGCCCACGTCGGGTATAAATTCCGACACAGAAACAGGAAGCCCTGTCCGCACCAAGCAAGGGGCGGGTAGCCCCGAGCGCGGTAGGTCAGGGTAGTTCACATGCTGGCAGACAAACAACGGGACGTGACAGCCGAGGATAGCGCGGCCGTGCCCGACGAGGAAACAGCCGACAGTGACGAATCCGGGACGGCCCCGCTCCCCGAGAGACTGCGACTGTACGGCGAGGTAGACGGGGTCGAGCGCATCCCGGCCTCGGAGGTGCCCGAGACGTTCCCGGTCGCAATCTGGACCGACGAGGCACTCGCACTCCGTCTCGACCTCTCCGGCCAGGACAGCCTGGCAAGTAGCTACTTCTCGCTGCCCGACACCGACGAGGACGACCGACTCGCGACGCTGCTCGATATCCACGGCGCGGACGACCCCGCTGACCTCGCCGGAGAGACGGTTCTCGTCGACATCGAGAGCGGCCACCCGGTGCCGGTCTCCCGCGAGGGGACGCGCCGCGGAGACCGGCGCGCGTTCTACGGCGTTCTCGCGGGTATCGCGCCGAGTTTCGTCTTCACGCTGCTCAGTTTCTTTGGACTCGCCGGTGCGGTTCTCTCGACGATTCCGTTCGCGCTGTACCTGCTCTGTACGTTCGTCCTGTTGCCACCGTCGCTGTACGTCGACGCGTGGCATCTCCGGACGACGACCGACTGGGAGGGACGACCGCTGCGCTGGGGCGTGCTCGCTGTGGTCCCGGTGGTCAACATCGCCGTTGTTCCCTACTATCTCATCACCCGCGAGAACGCCCGGCCGCTCGCACTCGACACCGCGAACGTCCCCTGACCACCACGCCGGGGCCGGTTGCTCCCGGCGCGACACCACGCTGACTGCCCGCAAGCGAGCAGGCCGACACTGCCCGTGACTCACTCCTCCTCGAGCTCTCGTTCCGGGTCTGTGACCTCCGGGTCCATCTCCGACCTGATTTCGGACAGCGATTCGGACTTGGACTCGGGGTCGACATCCGACAGTGACTCGGATTCGGCCTCGATATCTGCGAGCGATTCGGAGGCGGTGTCGGCCGGGGATTCGGAGGCGGTGTCGGCCGGGGATTCGGAGCCGGTGTCGGCCGGAGAGTCGATTTCGGTTTCGAGACCGGACAGCGACTCGGCCTCCGGTTCGGGCCCGGAGAGCGTCCCGAGGTCGGTGTCGGGTCCGGAGCTGGGCTCTCGCTGTGCCGTCTCCGACCCGGGTTCGGTCTCTATGAGTGTCTCGACCCGGCGCTCGAACTCGGCCTCGCTTATCTCGCCGTTTGCGTACCGGGTCCGGAGGGCCTCGATTGGTTGCTCCGTCGAGGACTCGGAGGCCGAGCGACTCTCGTACCAGTTCGCGAGCACCGACGCGGCCGGGAGCACACCGGCGAACCCGACGATGAACACGACCCAGAACCAGTCAACACCGGCCGCGAGCAACCCGAACGCGGTTATCATCGTCAGCGAGACGACCGCGGTGGTGACCAGTGACTCGAGTGACAGGTCGTCGTCTGTTTCACTCTCCTCTGCCATTTGCTCGCACTCCGGGCCACCAGAACATAAATCGACCGGGCATCCCTCCCGGCACGGACGCCGGAAACAACGCTTATCTGTCTCTGTGTCGTCACACGACCGATGGTCAGTCCACACGACGACCCGATCGAACTCGTCACCTCGCGGTACGAGGAGTGGCGAGCGGCGTTCGGGCGCGAGCGCGAGCGGGTCGTGTCGGCGCTTTGCCGGCAGGACCTCGGAACTGCGGTGTGTCGAATCGAGCACGTCGGTTCGACTGCGGTGCCGGGCCTCGCGGCGAAAGATATCGTCGACATCGACGTCGTCGTCGAGGACGAAGCGGTCGGGGTCGTCTCGGAGGCCATCGTCGCCGAACTCGGCGGCACACGGGTCGAGAACTCCGGCACCTGGCACCCGGTCTTTCGCGAGGAAGACAGTCAGCGGTTCAACGACCACGTCTTCGGGCGCCCGGACGACGGCTGGCGGGTCAGTGTCGCCACCGCCGCGGCCCTGCGGGCGCGACCTGCCCTGCGCGCGGCGTACGAGCAACACAAGCGTGCAACCGCGAGCGGGACAGACGACCTCGGAACCTACAGCAGAGCAAAGTCCGACCTCGTCGAGCAACTGCTGGCGGCCGCCCGCAACCTCGACCGGTCGTTCGACTTCGAGGTCCCCGATGAGCCGTAACCGGTGACCGGAACTAAGAGTCGGGGACACAAAGTGGGGGACAGATGAGGACACACCTGCGGGCCGGCATCGCCATCTACAATGCCGGCGAGTATCACGCGGCCCACGACGCCTGGGAGGCCCACTGGCTCGACCTCGACAGCAGGACCGACGACGAGCAGTTTCTCCACGGACTCATCCAGTTCACCGCGGCGGTGTATCACGCCACCACGCGCAACTGGTCGGGGGCGGCGGGCCTTGCCGACAGCGCCGGCGAGTATCTGGACGAACTTCCGCCCACGTACCGCGGTGTCGACGTGGCCGACGTGCGCTCCGAACTCGCCACCCTGGCCCGTGACCCCGAGGTTGTCGAACGACGGCACCCGCTCGCGCTCACCCACGAGGGGCGGGAACTCGCGCTCGGGGACCTCAGATTCGAGGCGACCGCTGTCGCGGCCGACGTGTTCGCGGAGGAGTACGGCTACGACGAACAACTGGTCGAGACAGCCACCGGGTACGCTCGTGAGGACCTGTCCGACGACGTCGCGTCGAGTCCGTTCGTGACGCTGCTGTTCGATTTCGTCCGGGAACCGGAGAACCGCGGTATCGTCCTCCAGCGTCTCGGCGAGCACACCGACCGCCGGCGGAGCCGCGACGACGACGTCTCCGGCCTGTTCGACGAGGGCTGACCCCATTGCTG
>JAQCNG010000118.1 GCA_028275145.1 Halovenus sp.
TCCCGCGACGAACACCACAACCGCAACTGCGAGCAACGGCACCGGCGCGACAGGAACTGACACAGCAACCCTACCGGCGGGGCAAACAAAAGCGTGTGCCGGGCTGGAAACGGGACTGCAACGCCGTGAGCGGTGTGGCGACCACAGACAGCAACGAAACCGTCGGCGCATGTGGAGTGGACGTCGGGGGAACCGACGCGGCGGCGACACCGAGAGAACGAGGTTTTATACAGTCGTCGGCAACGGTCACACAATGAACGCGGAACCGACGCGTCGCGAACTGCTCTCGGGGGTGGCCGTGGCGGCGGCCGCGACAGCGGGGGCACACACCGGAACAGTCGGCGCGCAGGCGACGCTCGGGCGGTGGCCGACGTTCGGGTACGACCTGGGAAACACCGGGCACAACCCGGACGCCGCGGGGGTGGCGGCCAGTCCCGGCCCGGCGTGGGCGTTCGAGGCCGACACCGACACCGACAACGCCGTAAGCGCCGCGGCCGCAGTCGCGGACGGGCGCATCTACGTCGGGAGCGAGAACAACAGGCTGTATGCGCTCGACCGGTCGGACGGCACCGAGATGTGGCGGGTCGACACGGGGGCTCCGGTCCGCTCGACGCCGGCCGTCGTGGACGGAACCGTCTACGCCAGCAACGACGGTGGCCGTGTTCTCGCGGTGGACGCCGAGACCGGAGCGCCACAGTGGGACCTCACTGTCGGCGGGCGGGTTCGTGGCTCGCCGGCGGTCGCAGACGGGCGGGTTCACGTCGGGAGTGGCAACGGGGCGGTCTACGCAATCGACGCCGCGGACGGCGGGCAGGTGTGGGCCTTCGAGGAGCCAGAGGAGCGGGTCAACACCGCGCCGGCAGTCGTCACCGGCGAGGGCGAGACAGACCTGCGTGTCTACGTCGGGAGCGAGGACGGGCGGGTGTACGCCATCGACGGCATCAGCGGGAACGAGGTGTGGTCGTTCGAGACCAGCGAGGGGCCGGTCACGGGGTCGCCGGCAGTCGCCGGCGGCCGGGTCTACGTCGGCGGTGGCATCGACGAACAGGTGTACGCGCTCGCGGCCGACAGCGGCGAGGTGGACTGGCAGTTCGCCACCGGCGGTGCGACGGTCACGTCACCGGCGGTTGTCGACGGCCGGGTGTACGTTGCCAGTCGTGCCGGCGGGAGGAGCACGCTCCACGCACTCGAGGCGGGCGAGGAGCGCTGGGTGTTCGAGGGTGACCTGGAACTGACCGCACCGGCAGTGGCGGACGGCCGGGTCTACGTCGCCAGTCGCGCCGGGACCGTCTACGCCGTCGACAGCGATGGGCAGACAGACTGGTCGTTCGAGGCCGACGGCCCCGTCCAGTCCTCGCTCGCTGTCGCGGGTGACCGCCTCTACTTCGGTACCAAAACCGGAGTCGTGTACGCGCTCACAGAGGATGGCGACGCCGTTGTCGGCGACGGGCAACCGTCGGACAACCCCAGTCGCGGGTCGCCCGGCGGCGGCGGCAGTCCCGGTGTCGGCTCCGGCCGGTTCGGGTTCCTGCTCTTTCCGGCGACGTTGGTGGCGTTCGTCGCGACTGTCGCCGGAGGGCTGTACGCCGCACACCGCGCCGGACTGCTGGCCCGAATCGAGAGCGCCGCCGACAGTGTCGACACGCTGTTTGCTCCCCCGCCGGAGGACGGCGAGGCCGAGGCCGACGGGGAGGACGACGAACCGACGGAGGTGTGGGAGCTCGTCCTCGCGGATGTTATAGACCGGGCCGAACAGACCGACCGGACGGCCACGCAGGACCTGCTGGTCGCGAAGTACGTCGACAGCGACAGCCTCGAGTCGCCGGTCGTGGCCTACGAGATAGAGTCCTACCGCGAGGACCCCGCGCGAATCCGTCTCACCGAACCACGCTTCGGGGACGATGACCACGGCGACGTGCGGCCGCTCGGCGACGGCTGGGCGCTCGACGACGACCACCTTGTTTTCGAGGCGACAATCGACCCCGGGGAGAGTCTCCGGACTCTCGTCGGTCGCCCGGACTGCCCCCCCGAACTGCTCGGGGACCTGCTGGAGCGGCCCGACATCACCGTCGAGTCGACCTGACCGGTCGCGGGCAGTCCACAGAGCCGTCCAGCACCCCGTACCGACCGGGAGGTTTTTTTCCCGTCACACCGACAGTCCAGTATGACGCTGACCGCGGGAGTCGTCGCCGTACAGGGGGACGTCAGCGAGCACGGACAGGCGATACGGCGGGCCGGCGAGACAAACGGCCACGAGGTGGAGGTGGTCGAGATACGGCAGTCAGGTATCGTGCCGGAGTGTGATCTGTTGTTGCTCCCCGGGGGCGAGTCGACGGCGATCTCGCGGCTGGCCCACCGGGAGGGTATCGCGGCGGAGATGCGCGACCACGTTGCCGAGGGCCGACCGGTGCTCGCGACGTGTGCGGGGCTCATCCTGCTCAGTCAGGATTCCGGTGACGAGCGCGTCGAGACGCTGGACCTGCTGGACGTGGCCGTCGAGCGCAACGCCTTTGGCCGCCAGCGCGACAGTTTCGAGGCGCCGCTGTCGGTGCGGGGGCTCGAGGAACCGTTTCCGGCGGTGTTCATCCGCGCGCCGGCCATCGACTCCGTCGGTGATGGGGTCGAGGTACTCGCCGAGTGGGACGACCGGCCGGTCGCCGTCCGCCAGGGGAGTGTCGTCGGGACGGCGTTTCACCCGGAGCTGCGGGCCGACCCCCGGGTTCACGAGCTCGCCTTCTTCGAGACGGGTCGGGCGGTCACCGGCAACGGTCAGGGTAAATAGCGGACGCTGACGACCCCCCGTTCGTCGGTGCGTATCTCGACGCGGTCGACGCCGTAGCGCGCGGCGTTCTTGTAGGTCATCTCGTCCTCGTGGAGTTCCTCGGCGGTCTGTTCGACGTCGTCGGAGTCGACACTGAGCACGTGTATCTCGCCCTCGCCCTCGCGGTCGATTGCGACAGCCTCCATCTCGTCCATCTCGTCGGCGGCGGTCTGGACCTGCCGGGTCGGCGGTTCGGGGCTGCGCTCGACCGGCACGGTGTAGGTTGTCTCGAGTTCGTCGACGAGATACGACACCTCCATGGGTGGCTGGGCCTCCAGTGTCGCCTCCAGGATGTCGTGGTTCTCGACGCCGGGGTTCTCGATGAGCGTGAATATCTGGCCCGTGTGGACCTCGTGGAGTGTGACCGAGACGTCGGTGGCGTATTTCACGTAGAACGTGCCGGAGGCAGTCTCGGGGTCGCCGGTGTTCTCGCCGACCGGCGCGTCGAGTTGGACCGACGTGCCGTCGGTGTCCTCGTCCGACGAGGGCTGGCCGTACATGCTCATCGGGTCGTCCTCGCCACCCGCGTCGTCGCTCCCCGCTGTCTCGTCGGTATCATCGCCGTCGTCGGGTGTCATACACCCCGTTACGACCAGCGTCTGTTTTGGGGTTTCGACTTCCGGCCCCGGCGGACGGCTCCCCGACCGTGTCGTGGGCCCGAACACCGGGTCGGGGTGACTCGTCGTGCGGTCGACCGCAGAAGCTAACAGCCATCCCCCCGAGTGTGGAGACATGCAGGTCGATATCGGGAACGCACTGGCGGCGGTGGCCGAACCGGGCGTCGAGGAGTCGGCGCTCGAGGCACTCGACGGGCGCGTCGCGGACGCACACGAGCGAATCGAGGCGGGCCGCGACCGCGACGAGTTCGGCTACGCGGCGCTGAACCTGCCCCACACGGCCGACCCGGAGGCCATCCGGACGGCCGTCGAACCGGTCTCGGATGCCGACGCGGTGCTGACGGTCGGCATCGGGGGGAGCGCACTCGGCGCGGCGACAGTCACGACGGCACTCGGACCCGCCGGGGTCGACCACCGTGTCCTCGACAACGTCGACCCCGCGCACGTGCGAGCGACCCTCGACGAACTGTCGCTCGCGGACACGGCGGTACAAGTGGTCTCTCGCTCGGGGACCACCGCCGAGACGCTCGCGAACTTTCTGGTGGTCCGGGACGCGATGGACCGGGCGGGTGTGGACTGGGCCGAACGGACCGTCGTCACGACCGGGACCGATGGCCCGCTGCGCGCGCTCGCCGACGAGCACGGACTGCCGGCTCTGTCGACACCCGAGGGTGCGCCGGGCCGGTTCTCCGCGCTGTCGACGGTGGGGCTGGTGCCGGCAGCCGTTCGGGGCCACGATATCGAGGCACTGCTGGCCGGGGCCCGCGCGGCAGACACAGAGCAGTCGGGGTCGCTGTTCGACGCCCCGGCGTACGCGTACGGCGCACTCTCGTACGCGCTCGACGAGCGGGGCGCGGGCACCAGCGTGATGATGCCTTACGCGGAAGGGCTGGAGCCGTTTGCGGAGTGGTTCGCACAGCTGTGGGCCGAGAGTCTCGGCAAGAACGGCGGCGGACAGACACCGGTCCGGGCGCTGGGCGCGACCGACCAGCACTCACAGCTCCAGCTCTACCGCGCCGGCCCGCGGGACAAGTTCGTGACGCTGGTCCGACCGCGCGAGCGACCCGAGCGGCCGGTTCCCGACACCGACATCGAGGCGCTGTCGTACCTGGGTGGGACGGGGCTGGGCGCGTTGCTCGACGCCGAGTTCGAGGCGACGGAGGCCAGTCTGGCCGCGGCCGGCCGGCCGAGCGTCCGCATCGAGATCGACCGGCTCGACGCACACGGGCTGGGGGAGTTGCTGTACAGCATGGAGGCGGCCTGCATCTTGGCGGGTGAGCTTTACGATGTCGAGACGTTCACCCAGCCGGCTGTCGAGTGGGGCAAGCGTGCGGCCCGGGGTCTGCTCGGCGGGAGTGACAGCCCAGAGGCGGATGCTGTGGCCGACAAACACCGGTTCGTCGTCGAGTAGGCCGGTCTCGCGGGTCGTCTCGCCCCCGGCCGGGTGTGCGGTGTCCGCCCGCGTTCACGGCCGCACGGACCACCACAGAGCCGCGAAGATAACCCCGAGCAGACCACCGCTCACCCCGGAGACCAGCCGCATATCGAGGGTCACCTGCTCGAGCGGTCGGTAGACGGTGATTCCCGCGTCGTGCAGTTGTTCGGGTCCGCTGGGGAGGACTGCCCCGACAACCAGCAACACCAGCGGCGCGAGAACCGCCAGCGTCCCCCAGACCTGAAACCACATGACGAAGTCCTCGATCCGGAGCTGTTTCGTTATCTTCTCTCTCGACAGGGAGGTCCCGTCGGCCCGCTCTCGAACGTATTTCAGCATGTACACCCCGACGAAAAACGTGTTCAGATTCCCGAGCAGGATGACGAACCCTGCCCACAGGCTCAATGTCTCGGGGAGCGCACCCGTCCCCTCGATTGCGCGGATGCTGTCGCGGCGGACGTACACTGCCGGTGCAGCCAGCATCGAAATCAGAAGCGTGCCGAGGGTGAGCAGCATCTTCGATTTGAGAGAGATGGGAAAGACGACACCGATATCCGACCTGATCTCCCTGTACTGTTTGCCCTCGGTGTGTGGTATCCGGTTTACCGGTGCCATGCAGGCGCGTCGTATCCTGCCGGCCAGACCAGAGTCCACGCCGGAGTCCGAACGTTCTGCCATTACCGATGGATTCGCCCGGTTGGATTTGTCCCTGTCGGTTCGGGGCCCTGCCGAGCGGGTACCGGGAACGCTACGCTTTTTAATCCGGCACCGGAAGATGGTGTATGACAGACGAGCACGACGAGGAGACCACCGAGGCCGAAACAGAGAGCGAGCAGTCCGACGGCGAGGAGGAGTCGTCGTTCCGCGAGCGGGTCGAGGAGATTCGCCAGAAGCGCGCCGAGGAGGGCGGCGAGGAGGGCGAGGGCGGACGCGGCCCCCCCGAGGGGATGATGGGCGGTGGCGGCGGGCCCGGGATGGGCGGCGGCGGCATGGGTGGGGGTAACCCCTTTGCCGAGATGATGGGCGGCATGATGGGCGGTGGCGGCGGTATGGGCGGGGGCCCTGGCCGCGGCGAGGAGGACAGCGAGGAGGTCGTCCGGGAGCTGCGGAAACTCCGTGACGAGGTCCACGACCTCCGCCGCTCGGTCGACCGCATCGCCGACGCGCTCGAGGACTGACCCGACCGGGGCGGCCGGCCCGAACTCGGGGGCGGACATCTGCCCGTGCATCGTCGTCACGGGCAGTCCAGTCCGGCAACGCAGGGCTTTTTATGTCGACAGGATAACCTAGGGGTATGTTTGGAGGAGGCGGCGGCGGACTCGATCCGAGCAAGATGCAACAGATGATGAAACAGATGGGCATCGACATCGAGGAGATCGATGCCGAGGAGGTCGTCATCCGGACGGCCGATGAGGAACTCGTGTTCACGGACGCCGATGTCCAGCGCATGGATGCCCAGGGCCAGCAGACTTACAACGTCGTCGGTCAACCCGAGAGTCGCGAGCGGGGCAGTCCCTCCGCAATCGAGGGCGAGGGCGAGAACGAGGACGAGGACGAGGAGGGCATCCCACAGGCGGATATCCAGATGGTCGCTGAAAAGGCGGGTGTGAGCGGGGCACGGGCCCGCGAGGCGCTCGAGGCGGCCGACGGACGGCCGGTGGACGCTATCAATCGGCTCCAGTAGCGTGGCACTGCTGTTCACCCGCGAGAACCGCGAGTATCTGCTGGACCCGGGCGAGACACTGGAGACCGACCTGGGTGTGCTGGAGGTGCCGGAGGACGTGGAACACGGTGACACCGTGGAGACACATCTGGGCACCGCCTTCGTCGCCCGAAAGCTCCGCGGGCCGGACCTGTTTCACAACCTCGAACGGACCGGTGCGCCGATGTTACCCCGGGATATCGGGCTGGTCGTCGGGCACGCGGGCATCCAGCGCACCGACCGCGTGCTCGATGCGGGCACAGGTACGGGCGTGCTCGCGGTCACACTCGGTCGTCTGGGCGCGACGGTAGAGACCTACGAGCGCGACCCGGAGTTTGCCGAGGTTGCCCGCGAGAACGTCGCGCTCGCGGGGGTTTCCGACAACGTGACCGTCCACACCGGCGACGTGACCGACCATCTGGACGAACACGCCGGACTCGACGCGGTGACACTCGACACGGAGGACGCACCGGCAGTTGTCGGGGCCACACCGGACCTGCTGGCCACCGGCGGGTCTGTCGCCGTCTACTCGCCGTTCGTGGAGGACGCCCGCGAGGTGTCCGAAACCGCGCGGACGGCCGGACTCGAGGACGTCCGGACACTCGAGACCATCCAGCGCGAGATGAAATTCGACGAGCGCGGTTCCCGCCCCTCCACGGCGGGTGTCGGACACACCGGATTTCTGACAGTCGGCCGGCGCTGAGCGCGGTCAGTCGACTCTTTGACAGCCGTCGTGGAGTTGTCTCTCTGTCAACGGTGGGGTAAACAACCTCGGGCGCGGTGGCCCGAGGCTTTTAGACCCAAGGCTTATTCACATAGCGAGGGCGATATTTGGTATGCCCGGGCGGTTAGAAACGGGAATCGAGGTGCTAGACCGGAAACTCGAGGGAGGGATTCCCGCCGGCAGCATCGTCGTTCTCTCGGCACAACCGGCCAGTCAGGCCGAACTCTTTCTGTACGAACTCACCGCGACCAGGGGGACGCTGTGGCTCTCGTTGAACCGGACGGCCGAGGCAGTCACCGAGAGTATCGCGAACACACCGACAGAGACCGGCGACCCGACGGTCCGGCACATCACCGGCGAGGCCCCGCTCGACAACGCCGGAAAACTCGTCAGCGCACTCCCGGAGACGTCGAATCTCATCGTCGACCCGGTGGACGTGCTCGAATCCCAGGAGCCCGCTTCCCGGTTCCGGAATTTCATGAACAACCTCCAGAACCACATCTTCAACACCAACAGTCTCGCCATCCTGCACAGTCTGGACGGCCAGAGCGTCCCGCCGCTGCGCGACACCACCGAACATTTTGCCGACGTGGTGTTCCACCTCGACACCGACCTCTCAAGCGACGAGGTGGAGAACCGGCTCTCGGTGCCCAAGTTCCGCGGCGGCAAAGCACCGGTCGAGACCATCAAACTCGACCTCGTCGAGGAAGTCGACGTCGACACCACCCGCGACATCGCCTGACGCTCACACCACCCGCGACATCGCCCGGGGTCCACAGAGTCTTCAGCCCCGGCCCACAACGCGGTGTATGAAACGCGTCAGATTCCGCGACCCGGCGGGGGCGGTCAGAGCTGGCGAGTGGCTCGACGAGGACGGCAGTCCGGCCGGCACGGACACGGCGGGCACGGGTGGGGTCGTCCGGGCCGGTGGCCGGGAGTACGCGCCGGCGGAGGTGTCGGTGCTCGCGCCGTGTGAACCGTCGAAACTGGTCTGTGTCGGTCGCAACTACGCGGCTCACGCCGACGAGATGGGCGGAGACGTGCCCGACCGGCCGTTGCTCTTTCTCAAGCCACCCAACACCGTCGCCACGCACGGGAGCGAGGTTCGGCTACCCGCGGGAAAGGAGCGCATCGACCACGAGGCCGAACTCGGGGTCGTCATCGGTGAGCAGTGCCGGAACGTCGACGTCGAGGCGGCGATGGACGTGGTGGCGGGGTACACCTGTGTGGTCGACCTGTCGAACCGCGACGACCAGCGCGCCGAGCAGAACTGGGTCCGGGGAAAGGCGTTCGACGGTGCCGCGCCGCTCGGTCCGGTCGTCGCCGCGCCCGGCCACGTCCCCGCGGACGCGAGCGTGGAACTGTGGGTCAACGGCGACCGCAGACAGTCGGCCTCGCGCGAGCAACTCATCTTCACGGTGCCGGAGCTCGTCGCGGAGATAACCAGTTACCTGACGCTCCAGCCCGGTGATGTCATCGCCACGGGGACACCGGAGGGTGTGGGACCACTCGACGACGGTGACGAGGTGGCGGTCCGAATCGAGGGGGTCGGCCGACTCGTCCACACCGTCTCGATGCCGGCGTAGTCTCCCCGCCCGGAACCGCGGTCACCCGCCGGTGTCGTACTTGTAGGTGGCGTCGTCGGGGTCGATACCGAAGTCCTCGGGGTTCTCGGGAGGGTTCCCGGGCTCGTCCTCGGCGTAGGCGCTCTTGAACGCCTCGCGCAACCGGGCGGGCATCCGGAACCGGTTGGTCGCAATGCGCAGGGGGGCAGCGCCGGTGTCGATGCTCCCCTGTTTCTGTTGCAACCGGTCCCCGAGTACCGCCGGCAGTCGTGCGGGGGGTATCCGGTCGAACCCGAACTGTTCGAGGTAGTCGGATTCGCTGGTCAGCGCGTAGGCCACGTCGAACCCCTTGTCCCGAGCGGTCGAGACGAGTCGCTCGACGACGTGTGCGCCGACGCCCTGCCCGCGCCAGCCCTCGAGGACGCCGATGCTCGTCAGTTCACAGACCTCCCCGTCGTCTGTTTTGTGGACCCTGATGCGGCCGAAACCGGCGCGGTCGCCTGCCTGCTCGTCCATCGCGATAACGTAATCTCGGGACCGAAACGCTGTTTCGTCCAACTCCATGGCCTCGATGTGGTCGAGCAACCAGACCTCGTCGCGGTTTTTCGCGTCCCGGACGTACATACACACGTATACTGCCTGCCCGTCAAAAGCATTTGTGGGTCCTGCCCCTCGAACCCGGCCACCCCGCCGGCCCCGAGAGCGCACAGACGCCGATAGCGACACCGCTCGCACGCGAGCACGCCCCACGCCGCGGGAATCAACTCAAAACCCTGGCAAAGTTGAACCGATAGCCGAATGTTTTTTATCCGCCGTCGCAGAACTGATAGGTATGGTCGACCACGACGACCTACGACAACAGTTCGTAGAGGCGTTCGAAGGCGCAGACTACCCGGTCAACAGTCCGATGGACCTCGTGCCGGCGCTGCCGAACGGCCCGGCGACGACGTTCGAGTCCGGCGACTTCTCGATGAGCGCGATGGAGCTGAACAGCCAGATCTCCGGCGGGGACACGGAGTTCCCCTACGAGAGCGTCGACGAACTCGTCACCGAACTCATGGATGGGCTCGAGGACGAGGGTCTCATCTGAGGCCAGACACCGTTTTCCTGTGGCCTGTCGACCAGCGTCAGCGAACTGCTGGGCGTGTGTGGTGGTCACACACCTGCCGTTCCACGGCACCCGTATCTGCCGGGAGAGTAAGACACTTGTAGCAAAGCCGGGTAGTGATATCCACAGCCCTGTGGTGTAGTGGCCAATCATAGCGGCCTTTGGACGTGAACGGCGTTCCGTTCGCGGAAGCCAGCCGCTGACGCTGGTTCGAATCCAGCCGGGGCTACTCTGTCGCTCGCGAACTGCGAGCGACTGATTGTTCACTGGATTCGAACCAGAGAGCCGAGCACCGCGGAGCGACCGAGGTTCGAATCCAGCCGGGGCTACTCTGTCGCTCACAGTTCCCGGCGCGTCTCCGGGTCGTCGAGGTTCCAGAGCAGTTCGGGCAGAAACGCGTCGAGGTGGTCGACGACACGGCGGTCGGTAACGTTCAGCCCCTCGCAGTGCTCGTGGGCCGAGTCGCGCACCGAGACGTGGATGTCGCCGTCCTCGACGGCCACCGAGAGCGGGAACACCGAACACCGGGCGGGCTTCCAGTCGTGCTCGTCGTGCAGCGCACAGAGGCCGTCCTCCTGGAGAAAGTAACAGGCCTGCCCGTCCGGCCCGGTGTGGTCGTGGTCTTTCTCCTCCTTCGGGACGAAGTCTGTCCCGCGAAACTGTGTCGTCGCCTCGGAGAGCGGGGCGACCCCCGCGAGTTCGAGCAGGTCCTGCTCGTACAGCATGACGCCGTGGTGACAGCACCACGTACAGCCCTCGACACACTCGAAGGTCAGCTCGGGGTCGAACGCCACCACCGCCTCCTTTCCCGGGTACACCTCCACGCGTCGCTCCCCGTGGCAGGAGCCTGCGCCGGACTGCCCCCGCTCTGTGTCCGATTCCTCCCCGGACGCGTCGGGGTTGTCCGTGCTCACGCAGTTTACTCCGGCCCACAGCGACAAGAGCGTGGCGGGCCAGCGACGGACCGGGAGGTGTCCGACCGATGGTGTTAAACCGATGTACGTCGAATAGAAATTCATACAATTGCTCCGTCGTCGGACGGTCGTGCGTGACTCTTTACCGCCGGGCCGTCACAGACTCTCGTTTCACGGGCTGTTCCTCCCGGATTTCGGAACGGTGCTGAAAATACTCACGCACGACCGTATCAGTGGGTGTGCCGACAGTTCGTCACAGTTCTGAGATGCGTAACGATTACGTTATGCTTATGCGCGTGCGGTCGAACTAGGGAGTATGGCAGAGACACAGCAGACGCCGGGCAGCGACGGGGTGTGGACGCTGAAACACCTCGCACTCGCCGGGGCAGTCGAAGGCGAGGCGAAAGTCTCCTGTGCCGAACTCGCAGACCGTCTCGACGCGTCGACGCAGACGGCATCACGACGTCTGCAGGAACTCGAGTCGGGCGGCTACATCGAGCGGGAGATGGTGAGTGACGGCCAGTGGGTGGCGGTGACCGACACCGGCGAGGGGCTCTTGCAGGCCGAGTACGAGGTCTACCGGCGCATCTTCGAGGGGTCGGCCGCAGTGTCGCTCTCGGGAACCGTCACCAGCGGGATGGGAGAGGGTCGCCACTACATTACGCTGTCGGGCTACATGGAGCAGTTCCGGTCGAAACTCGGCTACGAACCGTTTGCCGGCACGCTGAACGTGGACCTGGACGCCGAGAGCGTGCGCGAGCGGCCCCGTCTGGACGCGCTCGACCCGGTCACAATCGAGGGCTGGGAGAGCGAGGACCGGACCTACGGGCCGGCCTACTGCAACCCGGCGACGCTGGTGACCCCCGGCGGCACCTGCGAGCGGGCACACGTCATCGCCCCGGAGCGCACCCACCACGGCGACGACCACCTCGAACTCATCGCCCCCGAGAGACTTCGCGAGACGCTCGACCTCTCGGACGGGACGGAGGTGACAATCCGTGTCACGGAGTGAGCAGCGGACGGCGACTGCGACCGTCGACCGGGCCATCGAGGCGTTCCGGCAGGGGCGGCCCGTCTGCATCCACGACGCCGACGACCGCGAGGGCGAGACCGACCTGGTCTACCCTGCCGGCGCGGTGACACCCGACGCGGTGGCGCGCCTGCGCAACGACGCCGGCGGACTCGTGTGCGTGGCGGTCGCTCACGAGGTTGCCGAGGCGTTCGCGCTGCCGTTCAGACAGGAGACCGTCGACCACCCCGCCGCCGAGAACCACGACCTCTCCTACGACGACCGCTCGTCGTTCTCGCTGACGGTCAACCACCGCGACACCCACACCGGTATCACCGACGAGGACCGCGCGCTGACGATTCGCTCGCTCGGGGCGGCCGCGGCCGCGCCCGCCGACACCGAGTTCGCGACACAGTTCCGCGCACCCGGACACGTCCACCTGCTGCGCGCCGCCGAGGGGTTGCTCGGCGACCGGCAGGGCCACACGGAACTCGGCATCGCGCTGGCGGCGGCCACCGGGGTCCCACGGGCCGTCGTCGTCTGCGAGATGCTCGACGGCGAGACCGGCGGCGCGCTCGACCCCCGTGACGCCGCCGACTACGCCACCCAGCACGGGTTCCCCTACATCGAGGGCACACAGCTGGTCGACCGACTCGGGTAGCACCGGAACAACAGACCGCCGACAGCGGTGACTCTCGGTACTTCGGGTGGGCACCGGTGAGTACACCTCCTCGATAACCGCGTCACGACGGCCACACCACGCCTCGAACCCGTCAGTGCTGGTCGGGAGATTGCGGCAGATGTTCTTTATCCGGTCGGCGGGTTTGTGCTCCAGCATGGCGGCGTCACAGCCTTTTTTGCCGCTGCCGTCGCCGCGAACGCACCCGCTGTTCCCCTGCCGACGACGATATCGTACGTCTTGGTCCCCGTGTACCCGTTGTTCGGGTGAGACACAAAAGGCTGCGGTGCGAGCGGCGGGCTCCTCACCAGGTGCCGTGGAAGGTGTCGAACTCCAGGCTGTCGAGCGGTTTCTCGCCGACGGCGATCTTGTACTCCCCGGGGGTGAGCATCGGACTGTCGAACTGTGGGCCGTCGTCGGTCGTGATGCGCGGACAACCCGTGTTCACGTACGCGTCGAGCCCGAAGTTGCGCAGGCGGTCCGGGGTGACCTCGTCCATCGAGATGAGGTAAGCGTTCTCGTTGTTCTCGACGATCTCCTCGGCCTCGTCCCAGCGACCCTGACCGATCTTCGTGCAGTAGATGACCCCCCAGGTGTCCGCGTCCATCGCCTTGTGGACCGAGGCGTAGCGCTCTTTCATGAACTGCTCGTTGTCCGCAATCGTCACGACGTTGTTGACGGGATCCGCGATGACGACGTGTTTCTCGGGGTGTTCCATCGCGAGCCCGAGCGGGTGGAACTTGCCGCCGCCGACGTACAGCACCTGGTCGGCGTCCACCTCGGCGGAGGCGTAGTTACAGCCGAGCACCTGCCCCTCGTTCGTGAGTCGCTCGTCCCCGCGCTGTGTGTGGACGGTGTAGCCCTCGGCCTCCAGTCGGTCGCGCATCTCGTCGAACAGGTTCATATGCTGGGCCGTCGTCACCAGCCCCACGTCGTCCTCCGCCGGCGGTGCGAGTTCCTCCTCGATTGCCCGCTCGACGATGGGCTCCACCGCGACGTTGGAGAACAGCGGCACGTAGATGATACTGTCCGAGTTCTTCATCGGGGAGTGGCCAAAGTGGACGAACACGTCGGTGCGTTTCATCAGGTAGGTGTCCAGGTCACACGCGCCGTAGCAGGGCTGGCCGGAGATGAGCACCGACACCTCGTCGGGCAGCAGCGTCCGGAGGTCGTCGGCGACGCCGGGGCCGCGCCGCTTCAGCCCCTCGGGGAACTGCAGTCCCACCGACCCGGCCTCGCGCTCTTCGACTGCGTCGACGATACGCTCGAGTTCGTAGTCCCACTCTCGGTCGTGTTTCAGCGACATCCCGGTCTCCCGGAGGTC
>JAQCNG010000142.1 GCA_028275145.1 Halovenus sp.
ACGACCTGCTCGCCGTCGAGCACCGTCTTGAGGTGCAACACACCGTGTGTGGCGGGGTGGTGTGGCCCGATGTTGATGAACATCGTGTCCGACCGGTCGGGCAACTCGGTGCGCTCCTCCATCGGGTTGGCGTGCTCGCGCAGCGGGACAATCTGTGGCTTGTCCTGGTTGTAGTCCAGCGACAGAGGGTGGCCCTGCCAGGTCTCGGGCAGGAGGATACGCCGCGGGTCGGGGTGACCCTCGTAGTCGATGCCGACCAGGTCGTAGGCCTCCCGTTCGTGCCAGTTCGCGGTGTCGAACACCTCGGCCCCGCTCTCGCTGGCCGGTCGGTCGCGGGGTGTCGGTACCACCACCGACAGCTCCTGGGTCGGGTCGTCGTACTTTTTGAGGTGGTAGATGGACTCGTATCGGTCGCGGTACTCCTGGGCGGTGACCAGCGAGAGGTGGTCGAACCCTGCCCGGTCACGGAGCGTCGAGAGCACTGCCGCGACGTCGTCCGGGCGGACCACGAACCCCTCGCAGTTGACGTGCTGTTCGCGGTCGAGGAGGTACTCGGAGAGCAGGTCCGCCAGCGCGTCGTAGTCGAGTCCGTTCTCGGTTTCGCCGACGGGTCGCCGTTGTAGACTCATGCCTGGGCCCAGTTGTACCGCATGACGAGGTCCTCCTCGTCGATTTCGGCTGCCAGCTTCTGTACGAGTTCGTCGTCCTCGAGGTCGCCAAACTCCTGGAGTTCGTAGGGTTTGACCGTCACGGGGGCGCTCTCGCCGGCGCGAATCTGCTCCTGAAGCTTGAGCACGCCGTAGACCAGCGCCTCCGGTCGCGGGGGACAGCCCGGCACGTGGATGTCGACCGGAATTATCTCCTCGACGCCCTTTATAACGTTGTACCCCTCCTGGAACGGACCGCCGGAGATGGTACACGAGCCCATCGAGACAACGAACTTCGGCTCTGGCATCTGGTCGTACACCCGCTTCATGCGGGGGCCAAACTTCGAGACGATGGTGCCGGGGACGATAATGACGTCGGCCTGCCGGGGTGACGCCCGTGGCACACCCGCGCCGAAGCGGTCGAGGTCGTGTTTCGTCGCGTAGGTGTGCATCATCTCGATGCTACAGCAGGCAATCCCGAACAGGAGCATGAACATCGAGTTGCCCCGAACCCAGTTCATGAACGCGTCGAACTTGGTCAGGATGAACGGTGAGGCACCGAACGCCTGCCGGAGCCGGGAGTTGTACCGCTCGTCGACGCCATCGCCCATGCGCGCCTCCTGGGTGGTCTGTGCCTGTTCCAGTGTGTCGTGGAGTTGATTGTCGCTCATGATTCTGGTCGGTCCGTCAACTGTCGCTCCGCCGTCGGGCTCTTTACCCACTCGACTGCGCCCTTGCGCCACGCCCACGCGAGACCGAACACCAGCAGCCCGATGAACACGGCCATCGGGGCGAACGTCCGCAGGAGGCCAACCTCGCCGACCGCCTCCTCGAAGATGACCGTCCACGGGATTATAAAGACGGTCTCCACGTCGAAGACGACAAACAGCAAGGCGACCATGTAGTACTGGATGTTGAACCGGAGCTGGTAGCTGCTGCCGGTCGGCACCTCGCCGCTCTCGTAGGTGGCGCGTTTGCCCTGTTCGGGGACACTCGGCCGCAACAGCCAGGAGACGGCCATCATCGACACCGGGATGGCAATGGCCACCACCGCGAGCGCCCCGATCGCTGTCCACTCACTCATTCGCTACCCGGAGGTTCGCATCGCGGGCACATAAGGGTTGATTGTTGCTGTCTGCCCGCAATCGCCGGTGTGTCCGCGGACTCCGGTGACCCGCAGTCAGTCCTCGCGCCGACGTCTGAACTCCTCGGTCCCCAGGTCGTGCAGTTCTCGGGAGGTCACGGCCACGTCCGCGACGAGGTCCTCGTGGTACGCGACGAGGCGCTCGCGCAACTCGTCGTGCTGGCGGGCGAGCATCTGGACCGCCGAGAGCGCGGCGTTGAACGACTTGCCGGCGTCCACCGCAACGAGGGGCGCGCCCTGTGGCATCCCGATGACCGACGGGACCGATTTCTCCTGGACCGGGACACCGATGACCGGCAGCGGATACGCGATGGAGGCGGTCATGTTCGGCAGGTCCGCGCTCTTGCCGCCCGCCCCCGTGATGATGATGTCGAGACCCCGCTGCTCGGCGGTTTCGGCGTAGGCGTACATCAGGTCGGGTGTCCGGTGGGCCGAGACCACGTAGGTTTCGAACGTGAACCGCGACTCCGGGGGCTCGCCCTCTCCGGTCTGTTCCTCGAAACCCAGCGTGGTGAGCGCGTCGTGCGCGCCGGGACGGCCCGTCTCCGAACCGGCCATCACGTCCAGGTCGGAGTCAGAGCCCATGACGATGCCGATCTCGGGGGTCACCTCCGGTGGCCGGTCCCGGTCGGCTTCCTCGTGGAGGGCCGCGACGAGTGTGTCGAGTTCGCCCTCCGGTGTGGCCCCGCCGTCGGGTCGTGGCTCCGCCGTGTCGCGGTGTGTCTCGGTGCTCGCACCACGAACTGTGTCAGGATTCATATCCGAGCGTGTGCCCGGACGGACCTAAGCGTTGATGATTCTGTGGCCACCCGCCGTCAGAGGGTGTCACAGACTACAGCAGGCCGAGGTCCTCGGCGACGAGGTCTTGGAGTTCCTCCGCAATCTCCGGGTCGACCTGTGCGACGTCCTCGCCGTCGTGCATCTGGTCGTTGTGCCGCTCGACGCTGTCTGCGACCTCCGAGATCGGCATACGCGTCGTCGTATTACACTCCGTACATATAACTGGCACGTCGGGTTCGTCGGCGGTCATAGATGAGGATACAGCACCCAGTGTCTTGGCCGTTGCGTCTGGGCCACGGGAGAAAACGAGCTGTCCCGGACCGCAGAGAGTGAATCGCGGGGGTCATACCCGTGGAAGCCGGAACAGATACGAGTGCTCGGCTACCCCTGTATGAACCGCACGTTGCGTGACCGCGAGGAGCCGCTGCGGTGTAATCGCGGGATGCAGAAGGCAACCTTCGAGGAGCGTGGCCCCGCGTACGCGGCGGAGCTCGCGACCCAGAACCTGCGAGACCTGCACGCGATTCTGACGTGGAACCACGAGCACGGCATCGACTTCTACCGCGTCACGTCGACGCTCGTGCCCTGGAACTCGCAGTTCGACCTCGCGGACCTCGAGGCGTACGACGAACTCCGCCGTCTCGCCGAGCGCTGTGGCGCGTACGTCCGCGAGCACGGGATGCGGCTCACGTTCCACCCGGACTACTGGTGTCGGCTGGCCAGCAGCTCCCGGGAGACAATCGAGCGGTCGCTGCGCGCTGTCGAGTACCACGCCGACTGGCTCGACCTGATGGGGCTGGACCGGTCGCCGTACTTCGCTATCAACGTCCACATCGGCGCGACATACGGCGACCGCGCGGCGACGGCCGAGCGGTTCCGCGAGGCCGTCCGCGAGCTCTCACCCGGCGCACGCGCCCGCCTGACCGTCGAGAACGACGACGAGGAGGGTCTGTGGGCTGTTCCCGAGCTCGTCGAACAGGTGAGCGACCACGTCGGCGTGCCGGTGGTCTTCGACTACCATCATCACTCGTTCTCGGACCGCGGCCTCACCTACCGCGAGGGGTTCGAGCGCGCTGCCACGACCTGGGACTGTCGCCCGGCGGTCCACTACTCCGAACCGGCACGCCTGCACGGGACCGACGCGAAACCGCAGGCTCACGCCGACTACGTTGCTCGTGTGCCCGACTGGCTCCGCACCCGGGCCGACGTGATGGTCGAAGCCGGCGCGAAAGAGCGGGCGCTCCTCGGACTCCGCAAGAGTGGATAGCTCACGGACTTGGGACAAACGTCCCGGAGGGCCACACGAGAACGGGGCAGTCGGTGTCTGTACGCGACCCGGCCGGCGTGGGCTGTCACTCGAGAATCGTCCGGAGTGTCTGGTCGGTGAGCGCTGTGGTGAACCCCAGAGCCTCGCTCACCATCCACAGGAGAAACAGGACGTAGATAGCCAGAAGTGCGTACCCCTCGAGTTGGGTAATCTCGAAGTCGGTGGCGGCGAGCACGACGACGACGAGCGTGGTGTAGAACAGAAAGAGCAACAGCGGCACGGCCGTCAGGAACCCGATAGAGACACCGCCGGCCAGAATCACACCGAGCGGGAGCACCAGGACGAGGTTGAACGTGTTCGTCCCGAAGACGTTCGCAACTGCGGCCCGCTGGTCACCCCGTTCGCCCATCTCCACCCCCACCAGCAGGTCGGGAAACGAACTCAGAATCGAGAGCACGGTCACCGACATCAGAAACGGCGGTGCGTCGAGCGCGTCGGAGATCTCGAGTGTCATGCCGATCATCGCCTCGACCCCGACGAGAACAACGGCAAGACCACCGAGGAACAGGCCGAACTGCCGCGGGAGGTTCGTGCTCTTCCGTTCGCCCTCGGTTTTTTTCTTCTTCTGCCCACCGATGATGAGGATCAGATACACACCGTAGATAACAATCAGTCCGACGCCCATCTGGGGGGTCAGCCGGGCGACCTCTCGCCCGTCGGTTCCGAGCACACCGAGCGCAATCACCCCGAAGAAACTGAGAATCGCGACGAGATAGAAGATGGCATCCCGGTAGACGATGCCCCGCGTCGTCGTCGTGTCGCCGGTCAGGACCGCAACGGCCCCCGGGATGACGAGAATGTTGAACACCGCCGTCCCGATGAGTGCCCCGGCACCGACGCCGAACTCGCCGAGCACGAGCACGGAGATAATCGTGATGGCGAGTTCGGGAAACGATGTCGCAACCGCCGCGATGATACCGCCCTGGATTGCCTGTGACACACCAAAGTGGTCGCTGATCGCCGACGTGCTCGCCTCGACACTGTCTGCACCGCGCCACGTGAGCAAAAACCCCACCGTCCCGAGAACGAGCCACAGGACGAGCGGTTGCTCGCCCAGGAGTTCCTGTGCTATTGTCATTATCTCTCGTATCCGGTCGGGAGGCGACTGTGTTCGAACGGTAACATCGTGTGGCCAGCCTTTGTCGTGTCCGCTCGCAGTTCGTCACTACCTGTGCTCCCATCAGGTTTAATCATTGCGACAGACAGATGTTTCACCAGAAATAGATAAATTTCTGAGGAGTGTGTGGCCACCTGTCGTTCGCCCACCGGGAACGGGACACTCCCGGTATCTGGGACGAACCACGGCATCTATATTCGCTGCTCACCGAGTATCGGACATGAACCGTCGGACGTTTCTGGCCGCTGCCGCCTCGGGTGCAGGGGTCGCACTCGCCGGGTGTTTCGAGGGAGGCCAGGCTGCAGGTGACCACGACGTGGGAATGACAATCAGCAGCTTCCGTCCAAAGGAACTGACCGTCGAGGCTGGAACGGCCGTCGAGTGGTTCAACACCAGCTCGCACTCCCACACCGTCACCGCCTACCAGGGGCTCTACCCCGACGGCGCGGAGTACTGGGCCTCGGGCGAGTTCGACAGCCAGGACGCCGCCGTCGACGACTGGCAGTCGACCGAACAGCGGGGCAAACTCGAACCCGGCGACTCCTACGAGCACACCTTCGAACTGCCGGGGAGCTACGAGTACTACTGCATCCCACACGAGGAGAGCAACATGGTCGGGACCGTCATCGTCGAGGAGCCGACGACCGAGAGCTGAACGGGGTGTGGTCGGTCCGGTCCCCCTGTGCTCGGACAGCGGGCTTGTGACATCGACAAGCAGAGTTTCCGCAAACCGAAATCATGTTCCCCCTCCGGCCCGTACAGCAGATAATGGCAACAACCGAGTCGGAGACGCTGGACGTGGCGGCAATCCGCGAGGACTTCCCCATACTCGAGCGGGAGTTCGGCGGCGAGCAACTCGTCTATCTCGACAACGCAGCCACGTCACAGACACCCGAACCTGTCGTGGAGACAATCGCCGACTACTACCGTGAGACGAACGCGAACATCCACCGCGGCCTCCACCAGTTGAGTCAGGAGGCGAGTGTCGCCTACGAGCAGGCCCACGACCGTCTCGCCGAGTTCGTCGGCGCGAGCGGCGGCCGCAAGGAGCTGGTGTTCACGCGCAACACCACCGAGGGCGAGAACCTCGTCGCGTACTCGTGGGGGCTCTCGGAACTCGGCCCCGGCGACACCGTCGTGACCACCGAGATGGAACACCACGCCTCGCTGGTGACCTGGCAACAGATCGCAAAGCGAACCGGCGCGGACGTCGAGTTCATCCGGGTCGACGAGACGGGCCATCTTGACATGGAGCACGCAAAGGAACTCATCACCGACGACACCCAGATGGTCAGTGCCGTCCACATCTCGAACACGCTCGGGACCATCAACCCAGTCGCCGAACTGTGCGAACTCGCCGACGACCACGACGCGCTCTCGTTTATCGACGGCGCACAGTCGGCCCCGACGATGCCCGTCGACGTCGAGGAGATGGGCGCGGACTTCTATGCTTTCTCCGGACACAAGATGGCGGGCCCGACCGGTATCGGCTGTCTGTACGGCCGGGAGGAGCTTCTGGCGGAGATGGACCCGTTCAACTACGGCGGCGAGATGATACGGCGGGTCACCTACGAGGATGCCACCTGGAACGAGGTGCCCTGGAAGTTCGAGGCCGGCACGCCCGCTATCGCACAGGGTATCGCGCTCGCCGCCGCCGCCGACTACCTCGACGACATCGGGATGGAACGTGTCGAGCGCCACGAGCGCGAACTCGCCGAGTACGCGCTCGAACGACTCGCCGAGTTCGACGACATCGACGTGTTCGGGCCGGGCGCGGGCGAACCCCGGGGCGGACTGGTCGCGTTCGACGTCGATGGCGTCCACGCACACGACCTCTCCGAGGTGCTCAACGACTACTCCATCGCCGTCCGCGCCGGCCACCACTGCACCCAACCGCTGCACGACAAGTTCGGCGTCACCGCGACGGCGCGGGCCTCGTTTTACATCTACAACACAGAGTCGGAGATCGACGCACTCGTGGCGGCAATCGACGACGCCCGACAGCTGTTCGCGTGAACTGCTGGGGGGCGGGTGGGTCGAGAGAGTGCCCCTCGCGAGACGTGTTTCGGCGCGCCCGGGCAGCGAGTTCACCGCCCTTTTGAGCCGACAGCCGGTATCGGTGGTCGTGGCAGAGACGGACACCCTCTCGACACTCCGTGTCGGGGCGATGGGCGGTGGTATCGGGCTCGTCGGGAGCTACGCCCTCCCGTGGGTTGCGGTGACCGGCGAGACAGTCTCCGGGGCCGGCAGCAGCATCTCCGGGCGGGAACTCGAACTGGTGCCGGAGTTCGCCGCCGCGCTCGGAATCCTCGCGGTCGCGCTCGCGGCCCTGCGCTGGCAGACCTGGACACAGTTGCTGGTGCTCGTCGCCGGACTCGCCGCCACCGGAGTCGGGCTTTTCGGGTGGTTCTTTCTCGACAGCGACGCGGACCTGATTCGACTCGGCGGGCGGGCCGGGCCGCCCGGGTCGTTCGACCCCGGTCTTGGCCTGACGGTTGCGCTCGTCGCGTCGCTCGTGCTGGTGGCCGTCGGCTTTGTCGGTGCCCTGCAGGCGCTTCCGGAGCGCTAGAGGAACCCGGCGTTGTGGGCGCTCGGCAGACCCACAGCGGCGAGCAACAGCGTGGCAGCGAGCCCCGCCACCAGAAACAGTCGCCGGGCCGCCCGTGCTGGCTCGCGCATCTTGTCGCGCTCGGTGCCGTCGCGGAGACGACTCGTGCCCACTCTCGGGTCGTTACTCACCGTCCCAGTCCATCCGGCAACTGTCGTTGCAGAAGTGGGCGCTGTGGACCTGGTCGTCCTCGACCCAGGTGATGACGCGGTGCTCTGGATGGTCGGTGAGAACACTCCCGCAGGTCTGGCAGGTCGGAGCGTCCTCCGCGGCGATATCCTCGTTGAGATCCGAGGTCGGATCTACCATCGTGTGTACCGTTGTCGTGCCGGTACTTAACTTCATCCATTGCGTCTCTCCACCACTCGCTGGTGGTTCGGGGTATCCTCTGTCACCGGTGCTGAACCTCCGGCGGCACTCCCCGGAGAGAGTCGAGGGCGGTCCCGGCAGGCCAGGGGTGTCGACACCTACTAGTGGGCGGGCAACGGAGAGAGAGCCGATGGGCGAGCGCACGATACGGACAACACACACCGGCAGTCTGCCGCGACCGGCGGCCCTCGAGGAGTTGCTGGCCGAGTCCGACAGGGACGAGACGTTCGAGCGGGCCGTGAGCGAGGCGATACGCGATATCGTCCGGAAGCAGGCCGAGGTCGGTATCGACATCGCAAACGACGGCGAGCAGAGTCGAATCTCCTACGCCGTGGACGTGACCGGGCGACTCGACGGCTTCGGGGAGGGGACCGTCGAGCGGGAGTGGCCGACCGACCTGGCGGAGTACCCGGAGTACGGCGAACGGGTGCTCGGGGAGAGCGAGAACATCAGCGGCCCGGTCGCCACCGACGACATTGCGTACGTCGGTGAGGCGGCACTCGACCAGGAGCTCGCCCGCTTCGAGGATGCTGTCACGGCGACAGAGACCACCTTCGAGGGGCGGTTCCACACGGTACCGTCGCCGGGAGCGGTGCTGCGGTTCACCGAGACCACCCACCACGACTCCCGCCGGGAGTACGTGTTCGACCTCGCGGACGCGCTCGCCACAGAGTACGAACTCGTCGCGGAGACGGGTGCGACACTGCAGGTCGACGCGCCGGACCTGCTCGCGGGCTTTACGCTCACCTACAAGGACGAATCGGTCGCGGAGTTCCGCGAGCGCGTGCGGACGTACGTGGAGGCGCTGAACCGCGCGGTGGCGAATGTCCCCGACGAGCAGATCCGGCTGCACGCCTGCTGGGGGAACTACCCCGGCCCACACCACCACGACGTGGCGCTGGGGGAACTGGTCGACCTGTTCTACGAGGCCGACATCGGTGGGCTGGTCGTCGAGGGGGCGAACCCGCGACACGCCCACGAGTACCAGACCTTCGAGGAGCACCCGCTGCCCGAGGGCTGGCGACTCGTGCCGGGTGTTATCGATGTCAAGACGAACATCGTCGAACACCCCGAGGTGGTCGCCGACCGACTGGAGCGGTTTGCCGCGGCGGTGGGCGACCCCGAACGGGTCGTCGCCGGCACCGACTGCGGGTTCGCCACGGTCGTCGACGGGGCAAACGTGGTCCACCCCTCGATTGTCTGGAAGAAACTCGAGGCGCTCGTCGAGGGTGCGGAACTCGCCTCCGAGCGCCTGCGCTGAGAGCTAGCTGCTGTCTCCGCGGTGTCCGTGGGAGTGTTGCCACTCACGAACGAATGAATCCGGAGTGACGGAGTCGTCACTCACGGAGGAAATGCGGTAGGAATGGAGGCGGCGAACCGGGTTTCCCAGAGACTCTCGTACTCCAGTACTCGCCGGAACGCTGGCGGGCTTAACTTCCGTGTTCGGGATGGGTACGGGTGTTGCCCCGCCGCTGTGGCCGCCTTAACGCCGACTCGCGGAGTCGAACCGCGATACGTCGGGAGCGAACTCCCGAGCCTCGAACCGGACGGTTCGAGACGCCGTCGTCGGTCTGCCGATGTGTGGTGGCCGGATGGCCGTGTGTGCGTGCGATCCAGATTGCGCCTGGACTCGTTTCACCGAGTCAATGCGGAATGAATGGTGGCTTTGACCAGTTAGTGCTCGCGGGCTGAATACCTCGTTGCCTCGGTACGTACACCCCGAGTCTATCGACCTCGTCTTTTACGAGTGGTCTCGATGGTGCCTCTTTTCCAGGTGGGTTTCCGGCTTAGATGCGTTCAGCCGTTACCCCGTGTGGCGTAGCTGCCCGGCAACGCCCTCTCGGACGACCGGTACACCAGTGGCCACCACCCGTAGTTCCTCTCGTACTATACGGGCGTTCCCGTCA
>JAQCNG010000143.1 GCA_028275145.1 Halovenus sp.
GCCTCGATGTCGGGGAACTCGTTGAGCAACAGCAGGTTGAACCCGACGATGAACATCGGGAGCGAGAACGCAAGCAGCGAGTCCGGCAGGGTGCCGGCCTGGATGTACCCGACCGCGACCGTCGGCAGCAGCGTCAACCCGAGCCCACAGGCCGACTCGCCGAGTCCGATCCGGGCGAACACGTCAGTGTAGCCGACAACGAGCGTGATTCCGACTCCGAAAAACAGCAGTACAATCCCCCCGAACGCAAGCACCAGCGGGACAACGAGCACCGCACTGAGCAGAATCGACAGGGTGCCCGCGACAACTGCACGGCGATAACTCAACAGACCGTCGGTCAGGACACCGCTCCCGCCGCTGTAGGCCGTCTCTTCGGTCTGTTCGTCGATACCGGTCCGGTAATCGCTGGCGATGTTGAGGATGTTGACCGCGACGTGTGCGGACAGCACGCTCCCGAACGCGAGCAGTGTGTTCGGCAGGTCGAACGTCCCTGCCTCGATTGCGACGGCCACCGGGAGCGAGATAACGATCAGCGTGAACACGAGAAACGGTGCCCGTACCAGCGCCAGGTACGGCGCGACCACAGACTGCCTGAAACTGGCCGTGCTCGAGAGGACTGCGGGCATCGGTTCTCTCTACGTGGTTCGTGGTTTTATAGATTTGCAGTGCTGGCGCGCCGAGAGACCGGCGACGGCCGACACAGCGCCGAGAGACCGGCGACGGCCGACACAGCGCCGAGAGACTGGCGACGGCCGACACAGCGCCGAGAGACCGGCGACGGCCGACACAGCGCCGAGAGACCGGCGATTACCGACACGGCCACGGGATGCCGGTTTCGTCTCACCCCGAGACGCCACGCATTTGTCGGTGTCGCACGTACCGCCGGGCGTGTATCTCCCGTCGCTCGACCGGTACGATCTGGTGGCGCTGCTCGCGTGTCTCTCGCTTTTTTTCCTCGCTTTCGTCGTCTATCCGGTCGAACCGCTACAGATATTCGTCATGCTCGTCACGTTCACCATCACGCTGACCTGGGTCGGCTACCTGCTCCAGCGGTGGGTCTTCGAGGCGTAGCCAGTACAGTTTTGACGCTGGGGGACAGACCCACCGATGATGGCGGCGCGCCCACCCTCGAACGACATCGACGACGAACCAGACATCGTGGAGTTCGGCATCGCGGCACTCGACGCGCGCACAGAGGAGCGGGGTGTCTCGTTTCCGGTCACCAGCACGGAGCTCGCGTCGGCCCACGGCGACGTGCGCGTCGCGGTCGACCCCGCCGGCCACGAGATCACCCTCCGCGAGGCGCTCGCGCGCTGTGACCGCGAGGAGTTCAGTTCGAAACAGGACCTCCTGAACGCGCTCCACCCGGTCCTCGAGGCCGAACGCGAGTCCAGCAGCGGTATCCTCGGCCGGTTGTGGGCGCTCGTCCCGCTGTGAGACGACCGGCCGATCACTCGCCCCGGAACTCGGGTTCACGCTCGCTCATGAACGCGTTGACCCCCTCCGCGAAGTCCTGTGTCCAGAACACCTGCTTCAGCGACTCGATCTCGTGGTCGATTGCCTCGTCGATGCTGCGGTCGAGACCGCTCTGGACCAGCGCCTTCGAGTTCGAGAGCGCGACGGTCGCTCCGGTGGCGACCGGTTCGATAACCGCCTCGGCACGGTCGTCGAACTCCTCGACCGGGTACACCTTCTGTGCGATGCCCAGTTCGAGGGCCTCCTCGGCGTCGACAACATCGTCGGTCAGCACGAGGCGGTTCGCGGTGTTCTCGCCGACGAGTCGCGGTAGCAGATACGAGGTGCCCGAGTCGACGGAGAGGCCGATCTTCTGGAACCCGAAACTGAACGTCGCGCGCTCGCTCGCGAGCACGAGGTCACACGCGACCGCCAGCGACGCACCCGCGCCGTAGGCCGGCCCGTCCACCTTCGCAATCGTCGGCACCGAACACTGGTAGATGTCCTGGACCGTCCGGTTGACCGGGCCACCGATCTCCTCGACGAGTGTCTCGAGGTCGGCGTCGCTGCCAACCGCCTGCAGCATCGACTCGATGTCGCCGCCGGCACAGAACGCCTCGGGCGCGCCCTGGAGAACCACACACCGTGCGTCGCTGTCTGCCACGTCGTCCATCGTCTCTCGGATACCCCGGGCCATCTCGACGCTCAGTGCGTTCTTGCTCTCGGGGTTGTCGAGTGTCAACACCGCCCGCTCGCCCTCGCGGTCGTACTGTAACTGGTCCATGTGCGCGACAACGACCAGCGGGTGAATAACACTGCCGGTG
>JAQCNG010000002.1 GCA_028275145.1 Halovenus sp.
TCGCCCAGAAACGTGGCGCTCAACAGGTGGCTCCCCTCGGGCGCGTACTCGGGGGCGGCGTCCGACAGCACCGCAATCTGGTTCGGCCGGGGGTCCGCGACGTTGAGCAGGAGTCGGCCGCCGGTGTCGAGTCGCTGTTGTTCCGGCAGCGAGAAGTACTGGGTGACACAGCCCCGGCCGGCCGTCGGAACCGTCTCGCAACCGGTCAACTCACGGGCGGTCCGCGGGTCGGTTGCGACGACTGCTGCACCCGTCTCGACCGTCTCGGCCTCCGTCTGGACGGTCACCCGGTGTCCGTCCGGCGTGACGTCCTCGACTGTAGTGTCGGTTTCGACGTGCGTACCGGCGTCGCGTGCCCGGTCTGCGAGCTGTGCAGGTATCGCTCCCATCCCCTCTGCGGGAACGGCAGCGGTTCCCTGTGCCAGCATCTTGAAGATGTACTCGAAGATAGCGGCGGAACTCGACAGCGAGCGGTCGAGTGTGATACCGCCGTAGAACGGGGCCACGAACCGCTCGCGGAACCGCTCGGAGAACCCCCGGTCTCTCAGGTACGTCTCGATGCTGCGGTCCTCGCCGTCGAGCAGGCCCTCGACAGGGGTCCCCAGCATATCGCGGCGCAACCGGAGCACACGTAGCTTGTCACCCAGCGTGATATCGCGGTTGAACAGCGTCTCGATGCCGGCGGCGACGTCGGCAAACGGGTCAGCGACCGTCGTCCGCTCACCCGGACGGGCGAGTATCGCACCCGGGGCGAACGAGCGCAGAGAGAGCGCATCCCGGTCGAGTTCCGCGACGACACCAGGGTAGGCGCTGAACAGCACCTGGAACCCGCGGTCCAGGGTGAACCCCTCGTGCTGGTCGCTACGAACCCGCCCGCCGACGCGGTCGTCACGCTCGAACAGCGTAACGTCCAGTCCACCGCTCGCGAGATGTCGCGCTGCGACGAGTCCGGCCAGTCCCCCGCCCACGACGACCACATCCGTCATGCTACAACCGTTGGCTGCCGCCCCCAAAACGGCTACGAGTCATCCGTGCTGTTGCTCCCCGTGTTGCCTCCGGTGCCGAGGAACTCGCAGGCGGTATCCGCCTCGTCGAACGGGCCGACCACCGGGTACGTCTCGGTACACTCGGGGTTCTCGTCGTCGCGGTCGCCGACACCGACGCCACCCGGCGGAACGACCACGACCAGCACCGACCGACCGTCGAACTCGATCGGTTCGACCGCACCGAGCGTGTGACTCCCGCCGTCGACTTCGAGTTCGACAGTTCTGTTCTCCCTGACGTAGGTGGTGCTCGTCGCACGCCCGGGTGCGCTCACGTTCGCCTCCACCTCGAACCGGGCGTACCGCCCATCGGCATCGATGTTCCAGACGTTCATCGTCGCCACCCACATCGTCGGCAGTGGCAACAGCGGCAGTCCCGCTGGCACGCGCACCGGCGTGTCCACCTCGCTGCCGTTTCCGACCCAGTGCTCGAACTCGGAGAGGTCGAAGGTCCCGTTTCCAACCACGGACTCGAGACGGTCTGTGACGATATCCGTCGAGACGTTCTCCAGTGCCTCTCGGGTGGCCGTGTCGAGGTTCTCGACGAGCGCCGTGCTGTCGAGCGTCGCGGTGGCGTTTGCGGCCGCGCGGTCCAGCGCCGGTCGCACGCCGGCGGCCACTACCGCCTGCCACTCCTGTGTTGACAGGTTCTCCGCGTACGGCGGTCGTGCTATCTCGCCGTCGTCGAGCGCCTCGCTGATTGCGGTCACGAGCGAGTCCGTCGCCGTCCCGCCGCCGACTGCGAGGGCCGCCCCCGCTGTGCTGTCGAACCCGTCGACTGTCTCTGCTGTTGCCTCTGCCGTGGCGCTTGCTGCACTGGTGTGCGTCTCGTTTGTCTCCGGTGGGGGTGTCGCGCCCGGGTCCAGGCCGTACAGTTCCCGGACCACCTCGTTGCCCATCTCGACTGCGAACTGGTCGAGAGCCTCCGCCACGGCACCCCCGAGTTCGTTGTTGAGTCCGGCGAGTTCGCCGTCGTCGGCGTACGTGCCGTCCGCCGCTGCCGCGTCCTCGGCCAGTTCGCCCGCCCTGAGTGTCTCACCGGCCGTCCGAAGTGTCAGCTCGACGTCTGTCTCTCCGGCCCCGAAAAAGCTCAATACCGTGTTGACAATCCCGCTCACGATTGTCTCGTAGGGGAGTTTGAGGTAGTTCGTGTTCTTTGCCGCAAGTGGTGAGAACGCCTCTTTCTCCTCGACGGCCGGCACCTCACCCGACGTGACCGGTTCTCCAGCCAGATATGTCGGTGAACCGGTTACCTCGTAGCGTATATTCGGTGTTACCGCCGGCGACTCCAGTGTCGGAGCCTCCGGGTCGTCGGTCGGGTCGATCCCCTGAACTCCCTGCTGGAGAAAGGAGACCGCGTCCCCGATGCTGCTGTCGACCTCCTCGAGGTGGCTGTCGAGGTCACCCATCACCGCTCCGTGGGCGCTCTCGATGTCTCTGAGGTCCCCGAGGAGTGTCTCGAAGTAGGCGTGCCTGATCTCGTAGACCGCCCGTTGCCCGACGCTCTCGTAGTCGCTCTCCCGGTCGAGATACTCCGCTCGCTCGGCCTCAACGGCAGACACGAGTCCACCGACCGGTCCAGTCTCGTCCTGCCCGTGCACGAGGGCCGTTCGCTCGAAGGTGTGGTTGATCCGCTCGACGGTCTGCTGGAGCTCTGAGATGTCCTCGAGTGCCGTAGAGACGAGTTCGCGCTCCTGCTCGGGTTCCAGTTCGAGCACTGCCTCTCCAATCTGGGGCAGTGTGATGCTGTCCGCGTCGGTGACGTTCTCCCACTGGTCCCCGAGCCACCCCTCGAACGCCGACAGCGTCGTCCCGCCGACGACCGACTCGGCGACACCGTCCTGGCTGTCGGCGTAGTTCGGGAACCCCGGTGCCGGAACCGTCCGTTCGTCGTCAGGAGAGGCCGGCCCGTGGTCGTACTCGTGGTCGACCCCGATGTCCCCGTCGAACTCCTCGATGTTCGCCTCCGGGGCGGTCCGGTTCTCGGCCAGTTGCACCGAGACGGTGACCTCGAGTGTCCCGGATGCCACTGTCGTGGCCGTCCTCGTGGTGCCGTCCTCGGTCCACTCCCAGGTCCGCTCCTCGGTTATCCCCACGTCGACGTCGATGTCGGAGAACTCGTAGTAGGTCCCGTTC
>JAQCNG010000159.1 GCA_028275145.1 Halovenus sp.
ATGGGTCGTGTGGGCGTCCAGCGGTTGCTCGCACGGCCGACGAGAGGTGTCGGCATCGCGCGACTGTTGCTCCCCTTTCGTCTCCTGAAACACAAGCGCGGGACAGTCAGTCTCACCGACCGTCTGCCCCCGGTGTACCCGAAGAACGCTCCAGTCGCAATGACGGCGCTCTGGTGGGGAGGGCTGATATCTGTTCCGACCGTGCTCGTCGCGGCCCTCACCGTCCCCGGGGAGTTCTGGGGCAACCCGGCCACGCCGTTCCTGCTCGTCGGCGGGGCCGTCTCTGCGGCGGCAAAGTCGTGGCTGCTCCTGCGGGCACACGCCGACACGGGGGTACACGAGCACGAACCCCCGGTTGCGGTCAACCCGTGGAAACGACAGGCGCTGTTCGTTCTCTACGGCGTGGTGCTGTATCTTGCTGCCGACGTCAGTGTCTCGCTCGCCGCGGAGAACGGTGTCCAGGACGCAGGGGGAGACGCGATGGCTGTGGCTCTGCTCGTCGTCGTCCTCCGACTCGCCTACAGTGTTCGCGTGTCACGCACGAGATTCCGGAGCGGTTCCGCGCCCGAGCACGGGTACCGCGAGACCAAACCGAGCGCCGACCGGGCAATCTCGTGGCTCCGGTCGAGAGGCCCGGAACGGGAGATAGTCACGCTCACACCGCCGTCGGCGCCGGACCGGCGACCGTTCGAGACGGTGGAGCCCAAACCGAGGTCGGTGCTCGCCGCGGGCGTGCTGAACGCGCTGGTGGCCGGCTACGTTGTCGACGACCGGTTCAGCGAGGCCGGATTCAATCTCCGTGTGTTGCTGTTGTTCGAGTTCCTGATCTCGTTGCTCTTCCTGCTCGATGGGGCCGTGGTCCTGTTTTTGGCCGTGAACGGCCTCGTGTTTGGCCTGCTCGCGCTGTTGGTGCTGCTGAGTATCACACACCTGAAACTCGCGCTCGGCGGGGTCGAGTACCGGTTCTACGACGCCGAGGTGGTGGCGTACGACAGCGGCCTCGGGGAGCCACAGTGGGCAGTACCGTACGACCGCATCGAGGATATCTCGGTCGAGAGCGGGCTGTTTGGCAGTCCGCTCTGGCTCGACGCCGGGACAGTGTCGTTCGAGCGTGTCGACAACCCCCCCGAGGACCGCCTCGCCAACCAGGAGCCACGCTCCTCTCTCCCGTTCGTGTCCGAACCGGAGCGGGTCGCCGAGATACTCCGGTCCCGTGGGGGGCGGTAGGGCGGCCATCCACCGCAGTGCCCGGCCGGGCGCGGCGTTTGGTCCCACCGCCGAGCACGGGACACTCAGTTCTCGTCGGCGGTGACCCCGGTAATCTCGAACCGTGCGCCGCCCTGCCGGCTCTCGGTCACGGCCACCTCCCAGCCGTGTGTGTCGACGACCTGTTCGACGATGCGGAGACCGAACCCGGTTCCCCCGTCGGCGGTGGAGTATCCGGCCTCGAACACACGGTCGCGCTCTGACTCCGGGATACCCGGGCCGGTGTCTGCCACGTAGAACCCCCCCTGTTGCTCGCCGAGACGGACAGTCACGCCGTCCCCGCGATGTTTGGCCGCTGTCTGGCTGTCAGTGGAACTGTGCTCTACGCTGTTCCGGTAGAGGTTCTCGAGGAGCTGTTGGAGTTGGCTGGCGTCCGCTCGAACTGTCTGTGTCGTCTCGACGGTGAGCGTCGCCGCCCCCGTGTCGACCGTCTGCCAGCTCTGGCGTGCCAGCTCTGCGAGGTCGACCGGTTCGACCCTGTCTGTCTCCTGTTTCTGACGCGCCAGGGTCAGCAGGTCCTCGATGAGCGCCTGGCTCCGGTCGATAGCGTCGGCCGCCCGGGTGAGGTGGTCGCTCTCGTGGCTCTCCCGCGCCAGTTCGAGACGGCCCTTCGCCACGCTCAGTGGGTTCCGCAGGTCGTGGCTGACGATGCTGGCGAACTCGTCGAGTCGCTCGTTCTGTCGCTCCAGTTCCTGCTCGTACTCGATTCGCTCTGTGATGTCGGTGTAGACGGCGTACACCTCCTGGTGCTCGTCGTCGATGTCCCGCGGTTTGATGCTGAGCTGGAACGTCCGGATGCCGTCGACTGTCTCACGCTCTATCTCTGTCCGGACGCTCTCACCGTTCAGAATCGACTGGTCGAACTGGTCGGCCCCCTCTTGCCCGGCGAGCACGTGCTCGCGGAGTGGCTCGCCAACGACTGTCTCGTCGCCACAGCCGAACGTGCCGACGAACTCCTGATTGACCGTCTGGACGACCGGTTCGCCGTTCTCGGCTCTGGCGTGGAGCACAGGGTTCGGGAGCGTCTCGAACAGTGTGGTGTAGCGCTGGCGCTTGCGGTTCAGTTCACGCCTGTGTTCGCGTTGCTCCGAGACGTTCGTCGATACCGCCATCACGCGGGTAATCTCTCCGCCGTCGTTCCGGACCGGCACCGTCCGGATCCGGTACTGTTCGCCACCGTACGCCTGTTCGAAACTGTTCGACTCCCCGTCGAGTGCGCGCTCGAGATACTGGACGAGTTCCTCGCTAATCTCGGCCGGATACCGGTCGTGCGGTGTCGACCCCTCCACCGCCTCCGCGGACAGACCCGCCTCGCTCAGTCCTGTCCCCCCTGCACGGACGACACGCAGGTCCGTGTCGTACAGAAAGACAGCCCCCTCGGGAAACTGCTCCACGAGCGTCTGGTACTGGTGTTTTACTGTACTGAGTCTCCGCTCGCGTGCCTTCTGGTCGGAGATGTCGCGGAGCACGCCGACCGACCCGTCGAAGCGCTCTCCCTCGTAGGGGAGCACCCCGATGTGGTCCTGACAGACAACGGGGTCGCCCTCACGCGGCCGTATCGTCACCTCGAACCGGAGCGTGTCCGGGCCGTCGCTCGACAGCAACCGGCCGAGTTGCTGCTCCGCCCGCTCGACGGCCTCGTCGTTCTTGACGAGCGAGGGGCCGCTCCCGAGAATCGTCTCACGGTCGTACCCGACCAGTTCCACGAACTCCCTGTTGACGTAGGTGAACCGCCCTGCCTCGTCGAGCACGTACACGGCGTCGGTGAGTGACTCGACGATAGTTTGGAACTCCTCGAGTTTCTCTCTGTGCCGCTCCCGGTCGGTGACGTCCTGGAACTTCGAAAAGATAGACTGGACAGCGCCGTCGGCATCGGTCACCGCGCGGTTGTGACACTCACAGATTCTCTGCTCGCCGTCGGCGGTGACGTTCCTGTTGAGGGCGTGTCTCCCGCCGTCGGCGTCGAGGAGGCGCTCGACGACGTCGCTCACCATCTGGCGGTCGTCCTCGGCGACGATTGTCTCCCAGGACTCACCGCGCAACTCGGCCTCGTCGTACCCGAGCAGCTCCTCGGCGCGCCGGTTCAGGCGCTGGAACCGGAACTCCTCGTCCCACTGGACGGCCCCGAGCGGCGATTCCTCGAAGAAAAGCGCGAGCCGTTCCCGTTGCTCGCGTGCCTGTGCTGCGTGCTCGATACGGTCGAGCGCTGCGACGATACTCCCTGCCAGCAGTTCCATGAGCGTACGGTTCTGGCCGCCGAGCGCAGACCTGTCTGACCCGGCGAGCAACACGCCGTGGTCGGCGAGCGGGAGATAGCGATGCCCCGCGAGACCCGCTTCCCGGTCGTGGGCGTCCGGATTCTGCTCGACGTCGTCGATAACTGCCGACTCCCCCTCGCGGTACACCCGCCCGGCGATGCTGTCCGCCACGGGAAGGGGCCGAACGTCACCGACGGCCGACTCGAATGCCCCGGTCTGTGCGGCCGGCACCAGTTCCGTGTGCTCGCCATCGGCGAACTCGATGGCGCTCACCCGGACGTCCAGAACGTCGCTGGCGGCCTCGACGCCGATATCGGCAACCTCCGCCTCG